>CAZIBN010000008.1:59883-68429 GCA_964537395.1 uncultured Elusimicrobia bacterium | reverse complement strand
GAGGAGACGCAAAGGACGTAAATGCACCAAGCACCGCAGAGGTCTGCGATGGGTGACGCGCTCGGCAGGATGAGCGCCTGGCTCCGGCTGTCGTCAGCCGGCGCGGGGCTGCTTGCCATCCTCCTTGCCTTCCCCTCGCCCGTCCTCGGCGCGGCCCCCGATTCGGGGCAGTTCAACGTGCGAACCACACCCACCGACATCTGGCCGCCTCGGCCCATCGCCGACTTCACGGGTACGGCCGGTGCTGAAGGCCAGGCCCTGCTGCAGTGGACCGCGCCGGACGAGAACACGGTCGTGGGCCCCACGCTTGTCCCCGTCATCTCCTACTTAATCCACGCCTCCACGCTCAGCGTCGCCGACCTGGGCAACGACACGACCGCGTGGTTCGCGATCTCGACGCCCGTCGCCGGCGCTCCCGCCCCGTTGGCCCCCGGCAATCCCCAGGCTCTCCTTATGAGCCTGAACCCCGGCGTCACCTACTACTTCGGCATCAAGAGCACCGATGACAGCAGCCTCCTGTCCGAGTCGGACTCCCAGCTCAAGGGCCTGATCACCCAGGCGGTCGTGCCCGTCAAGGGCATCGACGGCGTCAGCAACCTGACCGCCGTGACGGGCTCGTTCCCCGGCGACATCGAGCTGACCTGGACGCACCCGCGCCGCAACGGCCAGATCGACCCCGCGGTCTACGATGTGCGCATCTCGTCGACCGGCCAGATCACGAACAACGCCCAGTTCAACGCGGCCGCCCCCCTCTCCATGCTCTCGCCTTCCCCCATAGCGGCCGTGGGCGTGCCCGGAGGCTTGGCCTCGATGACGGTCACGGGCCTCAGCGCCGGCGTCAGCTACGCGTTCGCCGTGCGCCAGCGCGACGCGGGTTCCTTCGTCGGCGTCTGGGTGCGCAATGTCGTCGCGAACCTCAATCCTTTCAACTTCGCCACGGCGAATGCCGACACGGCCGTTCCTATCACCGACCTGACCGGGCTCGTCGGCCCCGCCGACGGTCAGGTCGCGCTGGCCTGGACCGCGCCGTTCCCGCAGGGCGTCATTTCCTACCGCGTGTTCCACGCGACCTTCTCCGTCGCCTCGGTCGGCGGCAGCACCACGGCGTGGCGCGCGGCCGCGCTGTCGAGCTCGACCGTGGTCGCCGCCTCCGTCCCCAGCGGCGCGCTCCAGGCCGCGGTTCTGACCTTGAACCCCGGCTTGAAATACTACTTCGCGGCGGAGTCGACGAACCCTTCCGGCACGAGCGGGCTCGACGTGCTCAGCGCGGCGGCGCAGGTCAGCGTCCGGGCCAAGGGCGTGGCGCCGGTCACCGACCTCTTCGCGGCCACGGGCTCGCTGGCCACCGGCATCACCTTGTCCTGGACCGAGCCGTTCGTGTCCTCGACGACCGCCCCCCTGTCCTACCAGATCAAGGTTTCGACCCTGGGCTTCATCAACGGCGCCACCGGCTACGCGGCCGCGCAGGATCTGCAGTCTATCGCAACGGTCACGATCCCGGCCTACGGCTCCGCCGGCGCGGCGTTGAGCGTCCAGGCGACCGGCCTGACGCCGTTCGTCACCCACTACTTCGCGATCCGCGTCGTGGACGGCTCGACGCCGACCTTGACCGGCGCGTGGCTGCGCATCCCGGCTGAGGGCCGCAACCTCAATACGAACGCGGTGCCTCTGTTCGTCGCGAACCCGCCCAACCCCGTCTCGAACCTGACCGCGTTGCCGGGCGCGGGCGAGGGCGACGTCACGCTCGTCTGGACCGCCCCCCTCAACACGAACCTCGCCCCGATCGCTTCCTATGAGGTACGCTTCGCGCCGTTCTCGGCTTCGTCGGTGGGCAGCACGACCACCTGGGCCGCGGCGGCTTCCTCCGCGGCGTTCGCGTCGGCGCTGGCTCCGGGCTCTCTTGAGACCCGGACCATCGGCGGGCTCCTGCCGACGGCGACCTGGTACTTCTCGATCAAATCGATCGACATCACCGGCCAGATCTCGCCGATCGACACCAAGTCCACCGGGACGTTCCAGGCCGCGACCATGCCGACGAGCCTGGCGCCGTCCATCCCCGCGGGCCTGATCGCCGTCGAGGGCAACCGCCGCGTGTCGCTCGCCTGGGCCGACCTGTCGGCCGCGGGCAAGGGCCTCGACTTCGCCTACTACCGCCTGGAGCGCTCGACCGACCTGGTCACGTTCGTCACGGTGACGACCACGACCGCCACGACCTACGTCGACGCGCCGCTCGCCGCGATGGTGACCGACTACTACCGCCTCATCGCCCGCGACCTGCGCGGCAATGAGAGCGCTGCGAGCGCGATCGCCTCGGCGCTGCCGTACACCATCCTGCCGATGGAGCCCCTCGGCGTCACGGTGGCGGTCGCCCCCCTTAACGTCACCTTGGCGTGGTCGCCGGTCACGCGCTTCGGCGACGGCACGTCGTTCGCCAACCCGGCCGCGCCTGACGTCGATGAGCTGATCGGCTACAGCATCTTCCGCTCGACCGACGCCCGCTCGCTGCAGTTCGTGCATGTGACGAGCCTGCCCGTCATCACGACCAACCTGCTCAACGGCACGGGCGGCCTCAACTACTTCTACCACATCAAGTCCTACAACTCGCAGGGCATCTCCACGAACACCCTGACGGTGTCCTCCGCGGGCGACCGCCTGTTCGCCCTCGACAACAGCGGGACCGCGCTGACCATGGACGCGGCCAACTCCCTGATGCTCAACGCCGCGACCAACGGCCTCGGCTACGATATCCGCATCATGGCGACGCGCAGGCCCCAGGACGTCGGCGGGCCGGTGTTCCAGTCCGCCCAGTGGACCGCGTTCCGCAACGGCGAGACCGAGATCGCCGGCTTCGCCTTGCCCAAGCCCGCGCGCGTCGTCCTTCACTTCGACGTGCTGGGCGGCGCCGTCGTCGGGACCACCGCTCCCGTCACGGGGCTGTCCGTCGCCGGGGCCGGCGCGGCGCCGGCCTCGGTCTCGCCCAAGAACCTCGGCATGTACTGGTACAACGGCGCGGACTTCAAGAAGATGTACGGCAACGTCGACACCAACGCGCAGACCGTGTCGGTCGAGACCCCCAACCTGGGCCTCTTCCAGGTCCGCTCGCTGTTCCGCGCGAACGGCGCGGTGTTCGACCTCTCGAACATCTCCGGGCGCGTGGTCACGCCCAACGGCGACGGCATCAACGACCTCATCATCTTCACCTACGACCCGGGCCCCAGCAACGCCTCGGTCCGCGGCCGCATCTACGATATGACGGGGTCGTTCGTGGCGGACATGGTCGCGGGCGCCGTGCCGAACACCATCACCTGGAACGGCAAGATGAACGGCCGCGCGGCGACGAGCGGCGTGTACGTGTACAAGATCGAGGGCGACGGAAAGACCTATACCGGTACCGTGGTGGTTGCGCGTTGATGTATAGTTTAGGGAGAAGGATCATGAAGACAAAGAAAATGATCATGGCGGCGCTGTCGGCGGGGCTTGTGGCCCTGCTCGGGGCCGCGCAAATCCACGCCCAGTCGGGAGGCTTCGCCTTCTTCGGCCCCCTTGGCCGTGTGATCACGCCCAACGGCGACAACATCAACGATCGCGCCTTCTTCTGCTTTGATAATTTCTCCGACTCCGGCGTGTCGGGCAAGATCTACACGATCCACGGCGCCGAGGTCGCGTCCATGACCCATGTGCGCGCGCCCAACGGAGGCTGCACGCTCGGCACTTTGCCTCAGTACGTCTCGTGGGACGGGCGGTCGTCTGCCGGCACGGTGCGCGGCGGCATGTATGTTTACCGGATCGAAGCGGAGGGCAAGACCTATGCGGGCACCCTCCTGGTGGTGAGGTAAGTTATGAAAAACTTAACTCTTCGCCGCGTCGTCGCGCTGGCCCTCCTGCTCTCGCCTTTCTGCCCTGATGCCGCCATGGCCGCCTATGAGGACGTGGGCGTCGGGGCGCGCGTGTCCGGCCTCGGCCACGCCTACACGGCGGTCGCCGACGACGTCTACTCCGTGTATTACAACCCCGCCGGCCTGGGCACGCTCGATCGCGCCGAGCTCGGCACGACCTACTCGAAGCTCCTCACGGGGCTGTCGGATGGGTCGAACCCGTCCAACTCGTTCATCGCCTACGCCCACCCCATCGAGGGCGGCCGGCGCGGAGCCATCGGCGGCGGCTGGAACTACTTCACGGTGGGCAGCCTGTATCGTGAGAGCCAGCTCCTGGCCTCCTATGGCCACAGCCTGTTCGCGCGCACCGCGCCCAACAAGTACTTCGTCGGCGGCTCGCTGAAGTACCTGACCCGCTCCGTCGGCAGCACGTCCGAGGCCGGCCGCGGCATCACGAACACGGGCGCGGCCACCGCCGGCGCCGACCCCGTCCTGCAGGGCGCGTCGAAGAGCAACGTCGACGCGGACCTGGGCTTCCTGTGGCGCGTCAAGCCTCGTTGGACCGTCGGCCTCTCGATCCAGCACCTGATGGAGCCGAACGTCGGCTTCTCTGAATCCGACAAGCTCGGCCGCAACATCAAGCTCGGTGGCGCCTACAAGACGCCGTTCTCGACCTTGACCGGCGACGTGCGCTTTCAAAGCGCCCCGGACGGCTCCACCGACAAGATCATCGCCATCGCCGCGGAGAAATGGCTGCCCACCTTGCTGCACGGCTCTTTCGGTATTCGCGGGGCGCTGGCCACCGGCAGCCGGGACTACCGGAACATGTCCTTCGGTCTGTCCTACAAGGTCAGCCGCATGCAGTTCGATTACGGCTTCGCGCTCCCGCTCGGCGGCCTGACCGCCACCTCGGGCACGCACCGCCTCGGGCTGACCTTGCGCTTCGGCCGCCCGAAGCAGGCCGAGGCCGCCTTCGGCGAGGCGATCCTCGAGAACCTCCGCGACCTCGCGGCCGTCGGCACGCCCGACTTCCGCTACCAGATGGAGGACCTGGCGCTGTACAAGCGCACGGCGATCGACGAGTTCCTCCGCCAGGCGAAGCTCGACGCGACCGCCGGACGCTACGCCGAGGCCGCGGACAAGCTCACGCAGGCGCTGTCTCTGAAGCCCAAGGATGTCCGCCTTCAGCAGAGCCTGGAGCGCATGACCATCGTCGCCGCGGTCTTCCCGACGGTCAAGGACTACCAGACCGACGCGTCGCTGGCGGCCATCTACGAGGGCTCTCTTGACTTCGTGGCGGGCGACGCCAAGTCGTCCCTGCGCAAGCTCGCGTACGCGGGGAGCCTGAGCCCCACCGACGAGCGCATCGAGCGCCTGGCGAAGGCCATCGAGACCAAGAGCGGCGTGGTCCGCGAGGGCCCCATAGCGGCCGAGCCCGGCAAGGCTCCGACGATGGGTGCGGAGAAGGTCGTCGGCGGCACGATGGCTCTCATGGAGGTCGCGCTCCGCGAGCGCGATTTCGAGCGCGTCGTGAAGCTGGCGGACCAGGTGCTCGAGCTCGATCCGGCCAACGCGCTGGCCTACAAGCGTTTGGGCGCGGCGCATTACGCGCTCAAGCACAACGTGGAGGCTCTCAAGGCCCTGCGCTCGGCGTACAAGCTCGAGACCGACTCGGACTCGCGCAAGCAGATCAAGAGCTACATCGACGCGCTGCAGTCGCTCATCGAGCGCGGCAAGCGCGACACGACCCCGACGCCTAAGGCGCAGGAGCCCAAGTCGACCGGTCTGACGCCGGTGGAGATCGAGCGGCTGTATGAGCAGGGCGTCGACCTCTACGCGCAGGGCAAGCTGGCCGAGTCCGCGGCGGTCTTCCGCCGCATCATCGAGTCCGAGCCGAACAACACCTCAGCTAGGCGCGCGCTCGACCGCGTGCAGTCGGAGATCATCTCCGGAGGAAATAAATAGTGACGATCCGCACGAGGCTCATCGTCAGCACGTTCCTGCTGCAGGTCTTCTCCATGGCCTTGCTCGGCTGGGGCGTGCTGGCGGTGCGCCGCCAGTTCAATGAACGGGAGGTCCGCGAACAGGCGGCCCTCATCGAGAAGGCCGTGGAGAGGGCCGCATCCGACTCTTTGATCCAGAAGGACGACGTGGCGCTCCTGAGCCACCTGAAGTTCCTGGAGGTCCAGTATCCCGCGATCACCCAGGCGCGCATCCTGTGGAAGAACAAGGGCCGGGAGCGGGCCGCGACGGTCGGCGGCGGACGCTTCGGGGCGCAGGCTCGGGAGACCCTCTTCACCGTGGCCGATCCCGCCGACCCGCAGAGGAGCGTCGACGTGACCCTCGCGCTGGACTATGACGTGCTCGAGGCGCCGTTCCGGAACGCGAACGTGCGCCTGGCCAAGATCATCCTCGGCGTCTGGGGCGTGACGAGCCTTCTCGGCCTGCTCGTCTCGTTCCTGATCGCGCGCAGCCTGACCAAGCCCATCGTGGAGCTGAGCCGCCTGGCCGCCGAGATCGGTGGCGGCAAGCTCGGAGGCAAGCTCGCGTGGGACTCCGACGACGAGCTCGGCGGGCTCGTGCGCGCGTTCAACGGCATGTCGGCTCGCCTCGAGGAGTTCGACTCGATCAAGCGAAACTTCGTCTCCTCGGTGACCCATGAGCTGCGCTCCCCCCTGGGCGCCATCGAGAGCTTTCTGCAGCTCATCAAGGACAAGATCGCCGGCGGCACGCCCGAAGGCTACGCGCAGTCGAAGGATTTCCTCGAGCGCATCTCGGTCAACGTCCGCCGCCTGTCGGGCTTCATCAACGACCTCCTCGACGTGGCGAAGATCGAGAAGGGCAAGATGGAGTGCGTCCTGCGGCCGATGGAGCTTCCGGTCCTCGCCACGGAAGTCTGCCAGTTCTTCGAGGCGAAGGCCCTTCAGCAGGGCGTGGCGATCACCAACCGCCTGAGCGTCCTGCCCGCCGTCATGGGTGACGCCGACCGCGTGCGCCAGGTCCTCGTCAACCTCATCGCCAACGGCCTCAAGTTCACCGCTCAAGGCGGCCAGATCTGGATCTCGGGCGAGCAGTTCCGTGACGGCGGCGCCCGCTGGATCGAGGTCACCGTCGGCGACACCGGACGCGGCATGGACGAGGCCGACCGCACGGCCCTGTTCCAGCCGTTCACGCAGGGACGCAACATCAACGACGGCGTCGCGGGCCACAAGGGGACGGGCCTCGGCCTTTATATCGTGAAATCGATCGTGGATCAGCACGGCGGCAAGATCGAAGTGAAATCAACGCCCGGTCAGGGCACGAGAATCAGCTTTTCGCTGAAGGTCGCGGCGTAGCCGCGGGAGGAATCATGGCGACTCAAGTATTGGTCATCGACGACGAGGAAGACTACCGGATCATCATCCAGGAGGTCCTGCGCAGCGCCGGGATGGACGTGCGCCTCGCCAAGGACGGCGAGGAAGGCCTGCGCATGGTCAAGGAGAAGCCGGCCGAGATCGTGCTCGTGGACTGGATGATGCCGCGCCTGGACGGCGAGCATTTCTGCCGCGCGATGCGCGCCGAGCCGGCGCTCAAGGACATCCCGGTGATCATGCTCACGGTCAAGCAGACCGCCGACGAGGAGCTCGAGGCCCTGCACTTCGGCGTGGACGATTTCGTGGTCAAGCCGTTCAAGGCGGACGAGCTGCTCGCGCGCGTGCGCGCCGCCCTGCGCCGCACGGAGAAGAAGGCCGCGTGAGCCGGAACTGGCTGATCGCCGGGGCCGCCGCGCTGGCGCTCCTCCTGGGGGGCGCGTGGACGGCCAGGCCTGGGGCGCCGGTGCGAGTGGATATTCCTGAGGGCCTCAGCGCCCGGCAGACGGCGGTGCTTCTCGGTGAGAAAGGAGTCGTGCAGTCGGTGTTCGTCTTCCGCGTCCTCCTCAAGATCACCCGGTTCGACCGGCACCTGAAGCCCGGCTCGTACACCTTGCGCCTCCACGAGTGGCCGACCGTCGTCGCGCGCAAGCTCACGCTCGGCCTCACCGACGACCTCAAGCTCACCATCCCCGAGGGCTTCATGGCGAGCCAGATCGCCGAGCGCCTGGAGAAGGCCGGGGTCGCGGACGGCGCCGCGTTCCTCGCGGTGGTGAACAGCCGCAAGCTCGAAGGCCGCCTTTTTCCCTCCACCTACCACTTCCCCCCCGGCTACGGCGCCGAGAAGGCCGCCGCCGCCATGACGGCCGAGTTCGACCGCCAGATTGGCGCCGCCTACGCGGCGGCGAGCCCGAGGCCCGAGCTGTCGCTCGAGGACGCTCTGACTTTGGCGTCCATCGTCGAGCGCGAGGCCGTGCTGAAGCAGGAGAGACCGATCATCGCGGCCGTCTACCTCAACCGCCTCAAGAAGAGGATGCCCCTTCAGGCCGACCCGACGGTCCAGTACTCGCTCGGGCTCGGCTATTGGAAAAAGGGCCTGACCCGTGCCGATCTCCAGACGCCGTCCTCGTACAACACCTATATCCGTCGCGGCCTGCCGCCGGGCCCCATCTGCTCCCCCGGCCTTGAGTCCTTCAAGGGCGTCCTGAGCCCCGCCAGGACCTCCGCCCTGTACTTCGTCGCCGACATGACCGGCGGCCACATGTTCTCCGAGACCAACGAGGAGCACTCCAAGGCGCGCATGATCTATAAGAAGGAGCTC
>CAZIBN010000008.1:0-59783 GCA_964537395.1 uncultured Elusimicrobia bacterium | reverse complement strand
GATAACTATATCGTCTGGACGAGAACCCGCATTTTTGGCATAATCAGCGTGTAGGGCGTGTAGCTCAGCTGGGAGAGCGCATCGTTCGCAACGATGAGGTCGCAGGTTCAATCCCTGTCACGTCCACCAAATTTAAGCCGCCCTCCCGGGCGGCTTTTTTTTCGCTACCATAAACTCGTGAGATTTCTGCCAAAGCGGCTGAGCGGTGTTCTTCCTCTCGCGGCGCTCCTCGCCCTGGCCGGCGGCCTGGCGTTGCTGTCCCGCCCCGCCGAGGTCATGCAGGGCGTGGAGCTCAAGACGCTCGACTGGCGGTTCCGCCATCTGTCGATGGCGGAGCGCCATGATAAACGAATTGTGCTCGTCATGGTGGACCAGGGAAGCCTCGACTACTACGAGGACCAGGGCATGTACTGGCCCTGGCCGCGCGGCATCTATGAAGGCGTCCTTCGTTTCCTGAAAGCGGGCGGGGCCAAGGTGGTCGTCTTCGACATGCTGTTCACGAATCCCTCGCCCACCGGCGCCGCCGAGGACACGACCTTCGGCAAGGCCCTCAAGGATTTCGGGCCCGCGGTCATGGCGATGTCGACGAGCCCCAAGGAGCATCCGCTGCGCTCCACGCCGCCTCCCGCACGTTTCACGGTGAGCGCCGGGCTCGTGCCTGAGGCCTCCGCGCTGCCGCATCTCGCCGCGCGCATGCCCGTCCCGGAGCTCATGGCGGGCGCGCGCATGCTTGGCGACACGTACGGGGAAGCGGACCTCGACGGCGTGTTCCGCCGGGTGCCGTTGCTCACCGAGATGGGCGGCCGGCTCTACCCGACCTTGCCCGCCGCGGCCGCGATGCTGGCCACGGGCAAGACTCTCGAGGAGCTCCGCCCCCGGCTCACCGCCGGGCGCATGCTCGTGCGCTATCATGGAGAGTCCCTCACCGAGAACAAGGCGAGGCAGACGTACGACTTTTATCAGATCGGCGACTTGCTCCAATCCCAGCAGCGCCTCGAGGACAAGCTCACGCCGAAGCTCTCCCCCTCGCTGTTCAAAGACAAGATCGTGTTCATCGGCATGAACGCCGCCGGCCTCTTGGACAACCACCCCTCGCCGATCTCGCCGGTGTTCCCGGGCACCGAGGTCCTCGCCGCCGCGACCGACAATTTAATAAACGGAGATTTTTTGACGCGTGCAAGCTTCGTTGCCGTTCTGGGGCTCGTCCTCGTCGCGTTGATTCTTGCCGGCCTCGCGTCCCGATTATCCTCGCATGCCCTGATCTCTTTAGCAGTCGTGCTTTCTTCGAGCGCCATGCTCGCGGGTATTTCTTGTTATTTTTTCACCAAAGGCATCTGGCTCGACATCGTGGTGCCTCAATTGTCGTTGTGGCTGGGCTTTGCCGCGGCCTCGGCCTACGGCTATGCCATCGAAGGCCGCCAAAAGCGCTACATCCAGGGCGCCTTCTCCCAATATCTGTCGCCGGAGATCGTCAGGCAGATCGCCGACAACCCCGAGATGCTGGCCCTCGGCGGCGAGCGCCGCGACGTGACCTTCTACTTCTCCGACATCCAGGGCTTCACGACTTTCTCAGAGCAGCTTCCGCCCGAGAAGCTGACCAAGCTCATGAACTGGTATCTGGGCGAGATGACCGACACCATCCTCGCCTCGGGCGGGACGCTCGATAAGTACATCGGCGACGCCGTCATGGCTTTCTGGGGCGCCCCGATGCCGTGCGAGGGGCATGCCCTTGTCGGGTGCAAGGCGGCGCTCGCCAATCAGAAGCGCCTCGCGGACCTGCGCGAGCGGTTTTCCGCCGAGGGCTACCCGCCCGTGCGCAACCGCATCGGCCTCAACTCGGGCCCCGCTTCGATCGGGAACATGGGCTCCGCCGCGCGCCTGAGCTACACCGCCATCGGCGACAACGTGAACCTCGCCTCCCGCCTCGAGGGCGCCAACAAGGCCTACGGGACCTATATCCTGATCTCCGAGTCCACGCGCCTGGGCGCCGGAGAGGCGATCGAGGTCCGCGAGCTCGATTATGTGAAGGTGAAGGGCAAGAATCTGCCGATCCGGGTCTTTGAATTGCTCGGGCTCAAAGGCGAGACGGCAACGGATCTTCTCGAAAAAGCTAGGCTCTTCGAGTCGGGTTTGCCGCTGTTCCGCACCCGGCGTTTTGAAGAAGCGATCAGCCTGTTCCGAAGCGTCAACGAGAAATATGGCGAAGATCATGCGTGCGAGAACTACATCGAACGCTGCGAGCACTATATGAAGGAAGCGCCTCCCGCCGATTGGGATGGCTCTCACGCCCTGACGGAGAAATGAATACAATGAGAACCTTGCTGCTTGCGTCGCTTGCGTTGGCCTTTTCAGCGGTCGTTGCTTTTTCCGCAACCATAACTGTCTTGGTCCAGGAGACGGCCCTGCGCAAGCGCGCCCAGTCCTACGCCCCCTCCGTCGGCACCGCCCGGCTCGGCCAGAAGTTCGAGACCTCGGGCCTCGAGGCCGGCTTTTACAAGACGAGCGAGGGCTACCTCCACTCGAGCGCGGTCACCGAGCGGAAGGTCAAGCTCGGCTCCGGCGACTCGGTCGGAGGCAGCGCGTCGGCCGAGGAGGTCACGCTTGCCGGCAAGGGCTTCAACGCCCAGGTCGAGAAATCCTACGGTGCGAAGAACGGCGCCGCGGTGAACTTCGCCGCTGTCAACGCCATGGAGCGCCGCACCGTCGCCGAAGCGGCCTTATTCGACTTCCTGCGCGCGGGCGGGCTCATGCCCGAGGGAGGCTCCAAGTGAAGCTTCTTCTCCCCCTCGTCGTGTTCCTCTTCGCCGGCTGCGCCGGGCTCGAGAGCGTCAACATGAGCACTCTGACCGGCGGGCGCATCAACTCGAACGTGGATCTGACCAAGGTCGCCAAGGGTGTCAACCAGATCCGCAAAGGCTTCTCGGATATTTCAGAAAGCGAGGAGTACTTCATCGGCCGCGCGGTCGCCGCCCAGGTTCTGACCCGCTATAAGCCGCTCAACGACCCGGGGCTCAACGCCTACGCGCAGAAGGTGGCGCAGGCCGTCGCTCTCGCCTCGGACCGGCCTTCGACGTTCAAGGGCTACCACGTCCAGGTCCTGGACTCGAGCGAGGTCAACGCCTTCGCCGCCCCCGGCGGGTTCATCTTCGTGACCAAGGGCCTGCTTCAGCTCGTCAAGAGCGAGGACGAGCTCGCGGGCGTGCTCGCCCACGAGGTCGCGCACATCTCCAAGAAGCACGGCCTCAAGACCATCCAGACCTCGCGCCTGACCTCCGCGTTCACCATCCTCGGCTCCGAGGCCGCCAAGAACTACACGTCCTCGCAGGTCTCCCAGCTGACGACGGCGTTCGAGGGCGCGGTCGACGACGTCGTCAACAAGCTCGTCGTCAACGGCTACAGCCGCGACAAGGAGTATGAAGCTGATAATTTCGGCGCGCAGTACGCGAAGGACGCGAACTACGATCCCGGCGCGCTCAAGACCTTCTTGGCGCGCATGGAGAAGGCCGAGGGCGCGGGCGGCGGCGGCATGTTCAAGACCCACCCCTCGCCCGCGAAGCGCGAAGCGGAGCTCGGCTCGCTGTCCCCCGCTCCCGGCTACAAGCGCTCCTCCGAACGCGGCCGCCGCTTCTCCGCGGCCGTCCAGCTCTAAACGGTGTCAGGCTTACCGGTATTTGCATAACTTTTAGCTTACCGAGATTTTGCCCGGGGTTTGCTGCTTTTTAATGGCATAAACGGCTTCCCGGGGGCATGCTAGAGACATGACAACCCCTCCCGTGATGGGCCCTGTGTTTCGCATCGCGATCGCGCTTGTCCTGTGCGCGGCGTGCTTCCAGGCCGGACGCTGGTACCAGGAGCTTTCGGGGCCCGCCGTGGCCCATGTGAAGACCGATCCGGGCACCGAGATGGTCAGCGCGACCTTCCGCGGCGCTCCCGTGCCCGCTTCGAAATCTCTCGAGATCCCGCAGTCCTCCGCCCCGGGTGCACCCGTGGGCGAAGGCGGCGGAGATATCATCACCCCGCTCAACGTCCGCGACCCTTCGGCGCTCGTCATGGGGCCCGGTTCGTATTGCCCGCCCTCCGCTACGATCGCCGAGCCGGATCCGCCGGCCAAGGAGACGAAGCAGCGCATTCTGAAAAAGGGGCGCCTGCTCGAGCTTCTAAAAAAGGCTGATAAGAAGTCCGACGCCCCCAAAAGCTTCTAAGCCTTCGTGATCCGGCTCGCATGAAGGCATGGAGATATCCCCAGCACTTCCAACGTTGGAAACGCTGAGGATAACTTTTGTGCAATGCGCGGGTTATATCCCTTGCGAATCCGGGGTTGCGGGGCTATTCTAAGCCTGTGGGCCCCCTCTCCCGCGCCGCCGCCGCCGTCGTCCTCGCCGCCCTGCTGGGCGGGCACGCGTTCGCGCATGGAGGACGGGGCCAACACGTTCACGTCATGCCGGCAGGCTCGGCGGGCGCGGATGTCGCGATCGACGCCGGGATATGCTCGGGCACGGGCCGCCCTGCGGTCCCGCCCGTGCTCGCCGGCCCGCTCTATGACCTGAAGCTTCATCCGGTCTCCAAGGAGTGGCGCCCGGTCTGGTCGAGCGCGGGGTACAAGTTCGATGACGAGGCTGGACGCATCCTGCGCGCCGATGAGAAGGCGCTGCCGGACGCGGAGGTCCGCCGTCTCCAGGCTCCCTTCGATGCCGCCTCGGAGCCTGTCGAGGCCATGCGCTGGGTCGGGCTGATGACCCAGGGCGTGCGGCTCGACGAGAAGACCTGCTTCTTTTTTGAATCGGGAGCCACCAGCCCGGTGACGCGCCTGGAGATGGCGGCGCTTGAGCCCAATACCGACAAGAGCCTCGAGCTCATGGGCCTGTCCAACCTGCGCGCGATGCTGCGCGGCCTGCCCGGGGACAAGGCCATTCCCGCCGATGTCGCCGCCCGCCTCAAGGCATCGCATGAGGCGGGCGCCAAGCTTCCGCAGGCTGTTCTTGATGCGCTCGTTGCGGGCGCGCCCGCGAGGAAGATTCTCGCCGATAGCGATGCCGCCTATGCCTCGCTGACCCGCTATTTCGACGCCCAGCGCGACGGTGAGTCGCTGGTGCGCAGCGCCTTGCCCTACGCTCCCGGGCTCAACGAGCCGGCCAAGCCCCGCGCCCTTGTCGGCGCGGTCGAGGAGCGCCTTGCCGCGGCACTGAGCAAGGACCTCGAGGCGCGCTTCGCCACGCACGAGGCGGGGCGCGAGATGCTGGCGCACTTCCGCGGCAAGGACGGCGTCGTCAGGCTTCCCGTCGTGCGCGTGCTCAAGCTTTCCCAGCGCCCCGACGACCCCGGCTACGGGAAGGCGGCCGCGGTAGCGGATCCCTCCAACGGCTCGGTCATCATCAACCACTGGGTCGCCGCGCGCATCGCCGTCGCCTCCTCACCGCCGGAGCAGCGCGACGCGCTCGCGCGCGAGTTCGCGGACGCCACGAAGCTCAACGCGCGCATGCTCAAAGACCCCGAGCTGCGCCTGAAGGTTCTCAAGGGCGTGGAGATGACCATCGCCCACGAGTTCATCCATGCCTGGCAGAACCGCCGCAGCCAGTACGACGTCGAGATGGTGCGCGGCAATCTCCCCGGCGCCAATCCTCTCGAAAAGGAGCAGGAGGCCTTCCGCGAGGAGTATCGCTACTTCCACTCTCTTCTCAAGACGCATCCCGTCGATGCGGCCGTGTCGTCGGACCTGCCCGCCTACCGCGCGCTCATCTCCGACTACGACGGCTTTCGCGCCAATATCACGCAGATCTATACGGGCTCGTTCGCCGGGACCTCGGACTTCAAGACGGTGACCCAGATCCAGGAGGACCGCCGCTTGCTGGCGCGGCGCCTGCGGGGCGAGAGCGTCGAGCAATGGGTCCGCCAGGGCCTTAAGCTCGTCGGATACACGCATGGAGACAGGGCCATGAGCGCGGCGGTCTCCGAGGACGCGCGCCGAGCGAACGAGTTCCGCAGCAAGCACCTTCCTCAGATGCAGGCGGAGAGCGGAGGGCTTCTCGTCGCGGCCTTTGAGAAATCCGGGCGCCCCGACCTGGCCCTCAGCTATGCCGTGGAGCGAAAGGACCGGCCTCGGGCCGACGCTGACCGGTATTACCGCGACACCGTCGCGCGTCTCGCCGCTCCGGCCGACCCGCTTTACGATCGCGTGCGCGCCATCGTGAGCGTGCAGGTCTATGCGAACATGACCGGGCAGCAGACGCCTAAGGCCCTCGAGGCGGCTATCCGCCGGGACTACTCGCTCATGGCGGAGGAGTGGCTGGGCAACGCCGTTAAAGCGCGTACGCCCGAGGAGCGTGAGGCGGCGTTCAAGGCCGCAGAGGGCTTCGCCGGAGCCGTCAAGGATCCGGCCCTGCTCGCGCGTGTAAAAGCAGCACGGGAGAAGAAGAGATGAGACTGCTGCTTTTGGCCGTAGTGCTCACCGCCTGCTCACGCGCGCCCGAATCCGCCCCGGGAACGGCGGCCTATGAGCCCGTGGACCGCGGCTTCGTCTTCACGGTGCCGGCGTCCTGGCGCGTGCAGGAGGCCGACGGCGGCGCCCACCGCGCCTCCTTCTTCGGCCCGCCCGGCGGCCCCGCGCCCTTCTCCGAGGCGATCGTCGTCTACCGCCACGGCCCTAAAAGCTCGATGCCGACGATGGACGCCTTCGTCGCCGCCAAGTCCATCGAGGGCCCCCCCTCGCCGCCGTCCAAGACGACCGTCGGCGGATACGCCGCGCTCGACCTCCGCTACGCCTCCACGATGACCGGCCCGCATTTCCCCGAGGGTCGCCTGGCGATGCGGCACCATGCCGTCCTCGTGGCCGACGGCGGCGGCTATTGGGCGCTCGTCCACTCCTGGCCCGAGACCGTCAAGCCCAGCGAGGATGCCTTCAAGACCGCCGTCGAGACCTTCCGCCCCGCCGCCGCCCATTGAACGGCTGATTTGGCATAATCTTCGCCATGAAGCGAAGCGAGATCAAGGCGGTCCTTGAGACGGGCAAGGCGGGCGATATCGTGACGGTCGCCGGCTGGATCAAGTCGGTGCGCGAGTCGAAGAGCGTGGGCTTCGTCCACCTCAACGATGGCTCCGCCTTCGATTCCATTCAGGTGTTGGTCCCTGAGGGATTCAGCGGAAGGGAGCAGATCCTCAAGCAGATCACCGGCGCGTCCCTGGCGGTCACCGGAAAGCTCATCGCCTCCCAAGGAAAGGGCCAGTCGCTCGAGCTCGAGCCCTCCTCCATCGAGGTCCTGGGCGAATGCGACCCCTCCTCTCCCGTGCAGAAGGCCGGCACATCCTTTGAATTCCTCCGTGGCGTGGCCCACATGCGCCCGCGAACCAATACCTTCGGCGCCGTCTTCCGCGTGCGCGCGGAGATGTCGTACGCCGTTCACGATTTCTTCCGCAACCGCGGCTTCGTGATGTGCCACTCCCCCATCCTGACGACCTCCGACTGCGAGGGCGCGGGCGCCATGTTCCAGGTCAGCACCCTCGACGCCGAGAAGCCCCCCCGCGGCCCGGACGGCAAGATCGACTTCACCCAGGACTTCTTCGGCGAGAAGTGTGGTCTGACGGTCTCCGGCCAGCTCGAGGCCGAGATCCTGGCCATGTCGCTCTCCAAGGTCTACACCTTTGGGCCGACCTTCCGCGCGGAACTGTCGACCACGCCTCGCCATGCCTCCGAGTTCTGGATGATCGAGCCCGAGCTCGCCTTCGCCGATCTCAAGGACGACATGGCTCTGGCCGAGGCGTTCGTGAAGCACCTGCTCGAGCACCTCTTCAAGCACTGCGCGCGCGACCTGCAGTTCTTCGACGAGCGCGTCGAGAAGGGCCTGCGCGCCAAGCTCGAGGCCGTGGCCAAGGCCGAGTTCGGCGTCATCGAGTACACCGAGGCCATCACGGTATTAGAGAAGGCCGGCCGCAAGTGGGATCACCCCATCTCCTGGGGCAAGGACCTGCAGACCGAGCACGAGCGCTACCTGACCGAGGAATACGCCAAGAAGCCTCTCTTCGTCATCAACTACCCGCGCAGCTTCAAGCCCTTCTACATGTACTGCAACGACGACCAGAAGACCGTCGCCTGCATGGACCTTCTCGTGCCGCGCGTGGGAGAGCTCATCGGCGGCTCCCAGCGCGAGCACCGCCTCGACATGCTTCTGGCCCGTATGAAGGAGACCGGGATCGACCCCGTGGCCAACTCCTGGTACGCCGACCTGCGCCGTTACGGCACGGTCCCGCACGCGGGCTTCGGCCTGGGCTTCGAGCGCCTGCTCATGTACGTCACGGGCATGGAGAACATCCGCGACGTCCAGCTCTGCCCCCGCGTCCCCGGCAACGCTAAGTTCTAGAGAAATCGGTGTCAGGCCTATAGTTAATTGAATTACTTCAAAGAGTAATTCAATTAACTATAGGCCTGACACCAACTTAGGCCGGTAAATCCAGCTTGATGTGCAGCTCTTTGAGCTGCTTCTCTTTCACGGGGCCCGGCGCCTCGGAGAGAGGATCGGTTCCCTTCTGGGTCTTCGGGAAGGCGATGACCTCGCGGATGGAGTCCTCTCCGCAGAGCAAGGCGGTGAGGCGGTCCAGGCCCATGCCGAAGCCGCCGTGCGGCGGGGCGCCGAAATCGAGGGCGGACAGCAATAGTCCGAACTGGCGCTGCTGCTCGGTCTCGTCGAAGCCCATCAGGGCGAGAATCTTTCGCTGCATGTCGCCGTTGTGGTTGCGGATCGAGCCGGACGCGAGCTCCACGCCGTTGAGGACGAGGTCGTACTGGTGGCTGCGCACCGAGCCGGGGTCCGAGTCGAGCTTGGGGACGTCGGCATCGAGCGGGCGGGTGAAGGGGTTGTGCGCGAAGGTCCAGCGCTTGTCCTCGGCCTCCCATTCAAGCAACGGGAAGTGCGTGATCCAGGAGAAGTGCCAGGGCGTGGACGGCTCGGGCTTGAGCCGGGCGATGATCTCCTTGCGGATGGCTCCGAGGACGGTCGAGGCGGGAATTTCTTTATCAGCGGCAAAGAAAGTCGTATCCCCGGGCTTTGCGTTCGTCTTCGCCTTGATCGCCTCGAGGTTCTCGGGCGTCAGGAACTTGGCGATGGGCGTCTCCGGGCCGGTCTCGGTCCACTTGATCCAGGCCAGGCCCTTGGCGCCGTACACCTTCGCCACGTCGGTGAGCTTGTCGATCTCGGCGCGGGAATAGACGCTCGCGCAGGTGATGGCCCGCACCACGCCGCCGTCGGCGACCGGGCCGGCGAAGACCTTGAAGCCGCAGCCCTTGAGCTCGGCGCTCAGGTCGACGATCTCGAAGCCATAGCGCTGGTCGGGCTTATCGGACCCATAGCGCCGCATGGCCTCGAAGTAGTCGAGGCGCGGAAAGGGCGTCGCGAGGTCGAAGCCGATGGCGGCTTTGAAGATGGCCTTCATCATGCGCTCGCAGGCGGCGTGCACGTCGGCTTCCTCGACGAAGGACATCTCGACGTCGATCTGGGTGTGCTCCGGCTGGCGGTCGGCGCGCAGGTCCTCGTCGCGGAAGGCCCGGGCGAGCTGCATGTACTTCTCGACGCCGGAGACCATCAGGATCTGCTTGAAGATCTGGGGCGACTGGGGCAGGGCGTAGAAGGTTCCCGGGGTCATGCGGGAGGGCACGAGGAAGTCGCGCGCGCCCTCAGGGGTGGCCTTGGTCAGGTAGGGCGTCTCGATCTCGAGGAAGCCTTCGGAGGCCAGCGCATTGCGCGCGGCCATCGCGATGGTGTGGCGCAGGGTCAGGTTGCGCAGCATGCGGGCGCGGCGCAGGTCCAGGAAGCGGTACTTGAGGCGAGACTCCTCGTTGACGGTGATGTGCTCGTCGATCTCGAAGGGCAGGACCTTGCTCGTGTTGAGCACGGTGACGGTGTCGGCGTTGAGCTCGATGGCTCCCGTGGGGAGCTTCGGGTTCTCGGCGCCCGCGGGCCGCTTCTGGATGGTGCCGGAGATGCTGACCACGTACTCCGCGCCGAGCTTCGCGGCGACAAGGAACGCCGCGGCGTTCTCGGGATGCACGACGACCTGGAGCAGGCCGGAGCGGTCCCGCACGTTGAAGAAGTATACGCCGCCGTGGTCGCGGCGCGAGTGGACCCAGCCCGCGACGCGGACGGGCTTGCCTTCAAAAGAGGCGTTTAAAATTCCGGCGTCGTGGGAGCGCATGGAGTTGGACATCTGTTTCCTCGGAGGGTCAGGCTTCGATGCAAAGCCCCGCGAGCCTTTCGGGCGCGGGGATGCTGTAGCGGCCGTCGTGCAGCGCGACCAGCCCGGCGCGGCGCAGGGACGACAGCGCGCGCGTCAGCGGCTCGCGGGTGGTGCCCACGACGTCGGCGAGCTCCTGCTGGGTGAAGCGCTCCTTGAGCACGAGGCCGTCGTTGTGCTTGTCGCCGGAGCGGCGCGCGAGGTCGAGCATGGCCTTGGCGACGCGGCCGAGGATGTTCCGGAACAGAAGGCCTTCGATCTCCTCGTTGGCGCGGCGCAGGCGTTCGCAGACGGTTTTCAGAAGGTACAGGGCGAGTTTCGGGTCGTGGGCGAGCAGACGCTGGAAGTCTTTCTTGCGGATGACGAGCAGGCGCGAGGGCTCGACGGCCTGGGCCGCGGCGGTGCGCGTCGTCCCTTCCAGGAGCGACATCTCGCCGAAGAACTCCCCCTCTTTGAGGTAGGCGAACGTCTTGCGCTTCTTGGAGGCGGAGTTGGTGAAGATCTTGATGCGGCCGGAGAGGACGATATACATCGCGTCGGAGTCCTGGCGCTTGGCGAATACCGACTGGCGGGCTCCCAGCTCGAGCTCCTCGGCCAGGCGGAATACCTCGTTGAGGTGCTTGGCGCTCAGGGCGGACAGAAAAGGGATCTTCTTGAGGAGCTTGACCGCGTTCATAACGACGATATTAGCTTTCTTGCCCTAGGGCGTTCAAGGCACGATAATCCAGGTGTCAGGCTTACCGGTATTTGCATTGTTTGCGCGGCTTCATCGAAATACTGCAAATACCGGTAAGCCTGACACCAGTTTATAGGCGCCAGGAGGACAGCGCGGCGAGCATGTCCGTGTCGGTGCTGTCGATCTTGAGAGGCGTGACTGAAACGAGGCCTTTTGAGACCACGCCGACGTCGGTGCCCGGCTCGTCGATGCCGGTGACATGGCGGCCCGCGAGCCAGTAGTACTCCTGGCCGCGCGGGTCGGAGCGCCGCGTGACGTCGGTGCCGTAGATGCGGCGCCCGAGCTTCGCGGGGACGCCGGATTTGTAGGTCTTACCGGCCCTGGCGGGAAAATTGACATTGAGGCAGACGCCCTTGGGCAGTCCCTTCGTGAGCACCTGGCGAGCGAGGCGCTGCGCGAAGGCTCCGCCGGGACGGTAGTCCTTGCCGTCCGGATCCATGGAGAAGGCGATCGCGGAGATCTTCAGGAGCGTGGCCTCCATCGCGGCGGCGACCGTGCCTGAGTAGATCACGTCTTCGCCCAGGTTGTAGCCGCGATTGATCCCGGAGACGACAAGGTCGACCTTGCCCTTCAATATTTCGAGGACTCCAAAGCGCGCGCAGTCGGCGGGACTTCCATTTAGGGCATAAACGCCTTCGGACTGCTTACGGATACGGATGGGCTTGTGCAAAGTGAGCGAATGGCTGTCCGCCGAGCGTTCGTGATCGGGCACGGACACCGTCACCGTGCCGATGCGCCGCATGGCGGCAATCAAGGCCGGCAGGCCGGGGCCGTTGATGCCGTCGTCATTACAAACAAGGATTCTAGGGCGTTTCATATAACCAACCTTTCAAGCTCGTCCACGAAAAGCGCCGTGGTTTTTTCCGCCGGAGGCAACTTAAGAGTCCCAGACTTCGTTGCCGCTAAAGATTTTAGCAAATCGGCCAACGCAGGTCCGAGCGCCGTCGAAAGGTCCGTCTCAGGAATCCTCACCGCCGTTCCGCTTCTTTCAAACACGCGGGCATTAGCGTCCTGATGATTCGCCGCCGCGTGAGGGTACGGAACAAGTATCGCCCTTTTGCCTTGAGCTGCCAGCTCCGCAAGCGTGCTCGCCCCCGCTCTGCAGACGACCACATCTGCGGCGGCGTAAGCCGCCGCCATGTCGTCGAGGTAATCAAGGACTACCGCCGTGACCCCAACGCTCTTATACGCGCTGCGCGTCTCCTCGGATTTTCCTTTCCCGGCAAGATGCAATATCTGCGCGTCGATCCCAGCGCCCTTTATCGCCGTCGGCATTCCGTCGTTGAGCGCCTGCGCTCCCTGCGAGCCGCCAAAAACAAGGACCGTCTTCCGCGTCGGGTCGAGCCCCAGCGCCCGCCTCGCCTCCCCCGCATCCTTCGTCCCATATAACGCCGGTCTGACGGGAGTCCCCACCACTTTGCCGTCACCGTTCACCGGCGGCAGCCCCCAAAACAGCGTTGCTCCGAAATTCAACGCAGCCTTGTTCGCGAGCCCCAGTATCGCGTTCGACTCGTGCAGCGCGATCGGCGCCCCCCGCCGCCAGGCCCCATACGCGACCGGGAACGTCAGATACCCGCCCATCCCGAGGACCAGATCAGGTTTAAAGTCCCGCGCCACGCGCGACATCAGCCTCATGCTCGATATCAATTTCACCGCAAAGGCGATGAGCCCAGGCCCGATGCTCCGGGGCAGCCCCACGAGATCCACCTCGAGGCACGCGAGCCCGGCGTATTCAAGCCGTTCCTTCGCGGGGTCGTCCTTCCGGACGATGAGCAGCGGCTCCCAGCCTCGCGCCTTGAGCTCCTGCGCCGCGACGAGCCCCGGATAAAAATGCCCGCCCGTCCCCCCCGCGGCGATGAGGACGCGCTTCACTTGTGCGCCTCCGCCCGCGTCTGCCGCGAGATGTTGAGGAGCACGCCCACGCCGATCATGGTCGAGAGCAAAGAGGAGCCGCCGTACGAGAAGAACGGCAGCGGGATGCCCTTCGTCGGCAGGAGCCCGATCGACATCGCGATGTTGAAGAAGGCCTGCAGGACGATCGAGAAGCAGATGCCCGTGGCGAGCAAGGTCCCGAAGAGGTTCGGCGCGGCGCGCGCGATGCGCACCCCCTGGACGAGGATCGTCGTGAACAGGGCCAGGACGGCGGCCGCGCCGAGGAGCCCCAGCTCCTCGCAGACGACGGGGAAGATGAAGTCGGTGTGCGGTGTGGGCAGGTACATCAGCTTGAGCTTCGAGGCGCCGAAGCCTTTGCCGAACCATCCGCCCGAGCCGACGGCGAGGATGGATTGGGAGAGCTGATAGCCCGCGCCCCTGATGTTCTCGAACGGGTGCAGGAAGCTCAGCAGGCGCGCGCGGCGGTACGGCTTACGCCACAGCTCGATGGCGACGATGGGTGCCGCCAGGGCCAGGGCTCCGACGATGGACTGCCAGCGCGCGCCGGCGACGAACAGCATCAGGACGGCAACGCAGAACATCAGGGACGGCGTGCCGAGGTCGGGCTCGAGACCGATGAGGAACAGCAGGACGCCGACGACGGCGAGGGGTACGGCGATGCCCGAGACGAAGCTCCCGAGCTTGCTGTGCTTCTTGTCGAGGTAGGAGGCGAGGAAGAGGATCGAGGTGAGCTTGGCGAACTCGGCCGGCTGGAGGCCGATGGGGCCGAAGCGGATCCAGCGCCGGGCTCCGGCGATCGGCGGGAAGAACAGCGCCGCGATCAAGGTCAGGCATGTCACCGCGAAGATCGGCATGACCCACTCGCGCAGGCGGTTGTAGTCATAGCGGCTCATCGCACCCATGGCGAACATCGAGACGATCGCCCAGATGAACTGGCGCTGGAAGAAGTATAGCGGGCGGCCGAGGTTCTTCTCGGCGTAGATCGCGCTCGCGGAAAAGACCATGACGACTCCGATGAAGAGCAACGCCATGACGGCTCCGAACAGGGCATAGTCGATCGACGCGGTCCGGCGCGCGGAGGAACGCTTTTTCACTTCTGCTTCGCCTTTGCCGCGGCGGCGACGAGATCTTTAAATCGGCGTCCGCGGTCCTCGAAGTCCCGGAACTGGTCGAAGGACGCGCAGGCGGGAGAGAGGAGAAGCGTGTCGCCCTTCTCTCCGATGCTGAGCCCGGTCTCGACCGCCGTTTCGAGGTTTGCGCATGGGAAGATCGGCACGAGGCCCGAAAGGTCCTCCTCGATGCGACGCGCGGCGGAGCCGATGGTCAGGATGCCCTTGACCGACCGTTCGATCCACGGCTTGAGCGGCGTGTACGGGAAGCCCTTGTGCAGGCCGCCGAGGATGAGCAGGAGGCGCTTGCCGCCCGGCGCGTGGGCCTTGAGCGCCACCAGGGCCGAGTCCACGTTGGTGGCCTTGGAGTCGTTGACGCAGGCGATGCCGCGCACGGTGCCGCAGGGCTCGAGGCGGTGCTCGATGCCTCTGAAGGCTCTGAAGGCCTTCTGGATCGCGGCGGGCTTAAGTCCCCTCGCCAGGGCCAGGAGCCCCGCGGCCATCGCGTTCTCGAGGTTGTGGCGGCCGGGAAGCTTGGGCGGGACGAGCGCGGTTTCCTTCTTCGAACCCGGAAGACGGAAATGGAGCTTGCCGCCCTCTTCCCAGGCGTGTACGTTGATCCCCTTTGTCCCGAAGTAGAGGCGCTCGGAAGGGCATTCGCGCGAGAGCTTGAAGACCGTCGGATCGTCGGCGTTGAAGATGCAGGCGTCTCCCGGGCCCTGCTCGCGGAAGATCTTGGCCTTGGCTTCGAGATACGCGGCCATGGAGCCGTGATGTTCTAGATGGTCGGCGGTGATATTGAGGATGGTCGAGGCGCGGGGCTCGAAATGGACGGAGTCCTCGAGCTGGTAGCTCGAGCATTCGATGACGATCACGTCGGTGGGCTTGGACGCCGGGGCGATCGTGGAGATCGGGATGCCGATGTTGCCGCCGAGCAGGGCTTTGCGGCCGCGCGGGAGGCCGGCCTTGAAGATCTCCCAGGTCAGCTGGGTTGTCGTTGATTTTCCGTTGGTGCCGGTAATAGCGACCACCGCCTTTGCTTTTGAAAAAGCCAAAGCGATCTCGAGCTCGCTGTAGACGGGAATATTTTTTTCCGCGAGCGCCTTGAAAATAGGAAGGTCGGGTTTTAAGCCGGGGCTTTTGACGACGAACGCGCACTTGAGCAAACGAATGGAGTGCCCGTTCCACTCCCATTTCACCGACTTCGGGAGAGATTTTAATATGGGTGCCAGTTCGGCCTTCGGCCGTAGATCCGATCCGAGAACCTTAAAGCCTTTTTTAACCAACAGGCGCGCCACCGACTGGCCTGAACGGCCTAAGCCTAAAACGCCGGCCAGCTTTCCTTTCTTAAAGGCTTTTGGATCGAATCCCTTCATCTCAATTTTAGCGACGCGAGCGCGGCGAGCATCAGAACGATGCTTACAATCCAAAATCTCACGGTGACCTTCGCCTCCGCCAGCCCCCCCAGCTCGAAGTGGTGATGGATCGGAGCCATGCGGAAGATGCGTTTGCCCCCACGGAGCTTGAAGGAAGCCATCTGCAAGATCACCGACAACGTTTCCAGGACGAAGACTCCCCCGATGATCGGCAGCAGCAATTCCTGCTTCACGCACATCGCCACGACGGCGATGACGCCGCCGAGAAAGAGCGAGCCGGTGTCGCCCATGAAGATCTGCGCGGGATAGGCGTTGAACCAGAGGAAGCCCAGGCAGGCGCCGATGAGGCCGGCGAGGTAGACGGCGATCTCGCCCGCGCCCTCGACGTGGACGATACGCAGGTAGTAGGCGAGCTTGACGTTGCCGGAGGTGTAGGCGAGCACCGCGTAGCCGAGCGCGCAGAACATCACCGTGCCTGCGGCGAGGCCGTCGAGGCCGTCGGTGAGGTTCACCGCGTTCGAGGAGCCCACGATCATCAGCACGGCGAACGCGAAGTAGAGCACGCCCATATCGAAGTACAGCTCCTTGCCGTAGGGGACGTTCATCATGGTCGCATAGGCGCCGTTCGGGGGATGGACCGCGAGGTACGCGGTCACGCCCAGCCCGACGAGCATCTGGATGAGGAACTTGGCCTTCGAGGGCGCGCCCTTGGCGTCCTTCTTGATGAGCTTGAGGTAGTCGTCCCAGAAGCCGATGGCGGTCAGGCAGATCGTGACGGACAGGAGGAGCCAGGTGAAGCGGTTGTCGGGGCGCATCCAAAGAAGGGTCGAGCCGACGACCGCGAGGAAGATCAGGGCGCCGCCCATCGTCGGCGTGCCTTGCTTGGAGAGGTGGGACTGGGGTCCGTCGGTGCGCTGCATCTGTCCGACCTTGCGTTCGCGCAGGGCGCGGATCAGCGAAGGCCCGAGCAGGAGGCAGAGGCCGAGCGAGGTCACGGCCGCGCCGCCGGCGCGGAAGGTGATGTATTGAAAGACGTTGAGCGGCCCGAACGAGTCGCGCAGCTGGTGGAGGTAATAGAGCATGTCAGATCGCCTTGGCGAGATCCTCGAGACGCATCGCGCGTGAAGCCTTGAACAGGACGGCGTCCTTGGGCGTGAGCGCGGTTTTTATCTTAGACGGCCAGGCCTTCGTATCGAGCGCGTATTCGACTTGAAAGCGCGGCTTGGAGATGGCGAGCGCGTCGGCCGCCGGCCTCATCTCGGGCCCGGTCAGATAGACGGCCTTCAGGTCGAGCGTCGCCAGCCACTCTCCGAGCTCCCGGTGATAGGCCGTCGAATTCGCCCCGAGCTCCTTCATGTCCCCGAGGACGAGCGTCTTCGCCCGCTCCGCGTACTCCTCGCAGAAGGCCTCGATCGAGGCGCGCATGGACGCGGGGTTGGCGTTGTAGGCGTCGAGCACGAGGGAGGCCCCGCTTGCATGCGGCAGGGGCTCCTGGCGGAGCATGCCAGGCGCGTGCGCCTCGAGGCCGGCGCGGATCGCGTCCGGCTTCAGGCCCATCGCCCAGGCCGCCGCGGCGGCGCCCGCCGCGTTGTAGCGGTTAAACGCGCCGAAGGCGCGCAGCTTCGCCGTAAGGCGGTGCCGGTCAATAATGAGTCCGTCCTTGCCTTCGATCCGTATTTTGCAGCCGGTGCCCATGCCGAAGGTGACCGCACGAGCCCCCAGCCGGGTTTCCAGCGCCGCCAGCCACGGGTCGTCCGCGTTGATGGCGGCCCTGCCGTCCTCGGGGAGGACCGCGATGACTTCGGAGTTGGTCTGAAAAGTGGTCTCGATCGTGCCGAAGCTCTCGAGATGGTCGGGGCCGATGTTCGTGAGCAGCGCGACGGTCGGCTGGGCCACGAGCGCGAGCTCCGTGATCTCCCCCTTGCGGCAGGCGGCGAGCTCGAATATGCCGTAGTGATGCTCGGGAAGAAGCTCGAGGACCGAGAGCGGGACGCCGATCTCGTTGTTCCAGTTGCCGGGCGTGGCGCACACCGGCCCGGCCTGGGCGCAGATGGACTTGAGCATCTCCTTCGTGGTCGTCTTCCCGTTCGAGCCGACGATGCCGGTGACGGGGATGTCGAAGCGCTTGCGGTGAAAGTGAGCGAGAGCCTGGAGGGCCTTGAGCGTGTCGGGCACCTCGACGACATGCGCGGGCCGCGGGGCGTCCTTGGCCAGCCGGCCCTCGGCGACGATCCAGCCGGTCGAGGCCTTGGCGAACGCCTCGGTGAGCAGGCTATGCGCGTCGATCTTCTCGCCCGCGAGCGCCCAGAACGCCTGGCCGGGCTTGAGGGCTCGCGTGTCGGTCGTCAGGGAATCGATGGGAGCAAGGGGATCGCCGTGGGTCAGCCTTCCCCCGGCGGCACGCGCAAGTTCTCCCCATGTCAGGTTTAATTTCATTTTAGAGATCTCAACGCTTCACGGGCGGACAAGCGGTCATCGAACGCGATCGTGCGATCGGCCAATATCTGGTAGTCCTCATGTCCCTTCCCGGCGATCAAGACCACATCGCCCGTACGGGCTTCCGCGATCGCGGCAGCGATCGCGGCGCCTCGATCAGGGATGATTCTATAATTTTGGAGGTGAGCACCGCGAACCCCGGCTTCGATATCATTAAGGATCGACAGGGGGTCCTCAGAACGAGGGTTGTCGCTGGTAAAGATCGCCAGATCTCCGCCGGCGCATGCGGCGATCCCCATGGGTCCGCGCTTGGTCTTGTCCCGATCGCCGCCGCATCCCACGACGGTAATTATGCGCCGATGCGGGAGGGATTTGATCAAAGCAAGGATCGTTTCCAGGGCGCTGTCGGTATGCGCATAATCGACAAAAACGTGAAAATCCTGTCCTTCCGATATGGATTCCAATCTTCCTGGTACCGCGCGCAGCGCGGCAATACCGTTGAATACTTTGTCGGGTGATGTCGTTAATCCGAGCATGGCGGCGGCAGCCGCCATGGCGTTCTCAACGTTGTGCCGTCCGGGCAACCGCACCCGGGCGTCATACGTCTTCCCCCGGAAGGTTACTCTAAAATCCGTTCCGTTCAAATCAGCTTTGACTATCGTCCCTTTGAGATCCGTCGCGGCTTCCGTCAGCCCGAACCGTATCACCTCGCAATCCACGGCCTTTTTAACCAGCAGGTGCGCTCGCGGGTCGTCAAAATTCAGCGCCGCGACCTTCGGCGATTTTTTATTATCGGCCCGTGCCAACAGATCAAAAAGTCTTGCCTTCGCGTCGAAGTACGCATCGACTGTCTTATGAAAGTCCAGATGGTCCCGCGTCAAATTAAGAAATATAGCCGCGTCAAAATCGATGTTCTCGACCCGCTTCAGCGCCAGGGCGTGCGACGAGACCTCGAGCAGCGCGTGCGTCGCGTTCCCCGCGCGGAACGTATCGAACAGCTTCGTCATCGTCAGCGAGATCGGCGTCGTGTTGACCGACTTCTCCAGCCTCGTCCCGTTCAGCCTGTTCTCGATCGTTCCCGCCACCGCCGGCCTTCCCCCCGCGGCCTTCACGATGGACTCGAGAAGGTACGTCGTCGTCGTCTTCCCGTTGGTCCCGGTCACACCCACGACGGCCATGCCCCCCGAAGGATGTCCGTAGAAAGAATCGGAGATGCTCGCCATCGCCTCGGCGACGTCGTTCACCTGCACCCAGGTCCCCGTCATCACGGCCGGCGGAGGCGGGGGCTCCAACTCGCTGATGATCGCGACCGCGCCGTTCTGGAGGGCCTCCTTCGCGTGCCGATTCCCGTCCGTCTTCGCTCCCGGCATTGCGAAGAACAGATCGCCCGCGACCACCTCGCGGCTGTCGTGCCTCAGGCCGGAGATGGGAAGGTCCACGGAACCAGCCACGCGCCGCGTAGCCGCGGCGCGAAGCAGCTCAGCAAGCGTCATGGCCTAGCGCCTCGCCGTTCCGAGCGAGGTGTCGGCGGGATGGTCGGGCGGCAGGCCCTCGAGCGTCAGCAGGCGGCTTCCCACCCGGGAGAAGATGGGAGCGGCGACCAGGCCGCCGTAGTAGGCGCCCTTCGGCTCATGCAGGACGACGAGGATCGTCCATCGCGGCGCGGAGGCGGGCAGGAAGCCCGCGAAGGAGGCCGTGTACGCGGTGGAGGAATACTTGCGGGTGAGCGGATCGATCTTGCGCGCGGTGCCGGTCTTGCCCGCAGCGCGATAGCCCGGGATCTTCGCGTTGGCCGCGGTGCCGCGCTCCACGACGGCCTCGAGCATCAACGAGATCTCACGCACCGCACGCTCGGATGCGACGCGGCGCACCTTGACCGGGGGCTTGCCGTCGGCGAACATCTTCGGCTCCCACAGCGTGCCGCCGTTGGCGATCGCGGAATAGGCGCCCAGCATCTGCAAAGGGCTGACCGCAAGGCCATAGCCGTAGGAGGATGCCGCGAGGCCGACCTTGGTCAGGTCGGACAGCGGCTTGAGCTCGCCGGCGCTCTCGCCGGGCAGCGGCGCGCCCGTCTTGGCGCCGAAGCCGAAGGCGCGCGCCAGGCGGTAGAAGCGGGACGCGCCCACCCGCTCGACGACCTTGGCGATGCCGATGTTCGACGACTTTTCCATGATCTGCGACAAGGTCATGTCCCCCTCCGGCTCATGGTCCGTGATGGTTACTCCGGGGGTGAGCTGAAACTTACCGTGCTCGCCGTTGAAGAGCTCGTCCGGGCGCACGATGTGGTCGTCGATCGCGGCGAGCGCCGTGACGACCTTGAAGGTCGAGCCGGGCTCGAAGGCGTCCTGGACCAGCGGATTGCGCAGGGGATTCGGCGGCCACGCGGCCATGGCCAGGATCTCGCCGTTGCGCGGGTCCTGGATCGCGACGATGCCTTCTTTGAACTGCCCCTTCTCCCCTCCCTCGCGCAAGGCTTCCTCGGCGAGGAACTGGGCGGTGCGGTCGAGGGTCAGGCGCACGGGCTCCTGTTCGTCGCCCGCGTCGGAGACGCTCTTGTAGATCGAGCGGCCCTGTCCGTCGCGGATCACGTTCATGCGCCGCGCGCGGCCGGTCAGGCGTTTATCCTGCGACAGCTCGAGGCCGGCGAGGCCCTTGCCCTCGCTCCCGACGAGGCCGAGCACGCCGCGGGCGAGGTCGCCGTTGGGGTAGACCCGCTCCTGCGCGGGCACGAGGCCCAGGCCTTCGACGCGGGCCTCGGTCAGCTTCTGGAAATCCTCCTGGGTCAGGCGCGTCTTGAGCCAGGCAAAACGGTAGGCGGCGCGGGTCTTGCGCGCGATCTCGGACGCGGGGAGCTTGAGCAAGGGGGCGAGCTTCGCGCCGAAGGCGTTCGGGTCCTTCACCATCGCCTTGTCCACGAAGCAGGACCAGGACGGGTTCGAGCGTGCGAGCACGCGCCCCTGCCGGTCGAGGAGATCGGCGCGCGGGGCCGCTTCCTGGGCGGTGCGCGCGAACTCGCCTGACGCTCGCGTCGAGAGGTTGTCGTGCCGCAGGACCTGGAGGTAGGCGAGGCGCGCGCCGAGAGGCAGAAGGGGTGCGAGCGCCAGCGAGGCGGCGATGGTCAGCCTCAGTCCAAGATCCATGGGTCGCTCAGCTGCGCAGCGGCCCGATGCGCTCCAGGCGCGCCCAGAGGCGGGGCAGGAGGCCGATGGATGTTCCGGCATCACCCGAGAGCGAGCGCAGCGAGCTCGGAGAGGCGGGGATCATGCCGAGCTTGGTGTTCGCGCGCGCGGCGAGAACCGCGGGCGAAAGGGTTTCGTCGACTTTAAGGCGAAGGTCCGCGACGCGGCTGCGCAGGGCGCGGGCTTCGCGCCGGGTGGACTCGACCCGGTAGCCGATCCGGGTGGCCTGAACGTGCTGCCAGCACAGGAACAAAAAGAGGGCGCCCAAGCCCGCGAACTTCGCGACCCGTCGTGGATCGAATCCCATGAGCGCGTCCATCATACCATGTTCCTTTCCGTAGAGTGAGGGGCGGGCGCCCCCGCCGAGAGGGGCGCCCGCCCTATAGTTGGCGGCTCCCCCCCGCCGAGAGAGGAGGCCGCCTGAATCGGGCGGCTCTCCCCGCCGAGAGAGAGGCCGCCTTTAACTGCGAACGATGGTCCGCCTGTTTATCCACCGTCCAAAACTTCAGATCTGGGGGGCGGCCCTTCCCCGCCGAGAGAGAGAGCCGCCCCGTTAACGATGGCGAGCGCCCCGCCGAGAGGGCGCCCGCCAAATCTTCTTTATCTGTTCGTGGCCCGTCCTTTCAGGAAAACTCGCCGCCATACGTAGCCGGGGGTGCTGATCTTGCCCACGGGAGAGACCGCGACGGTCTGCCGGCGATCGAGAAGGAAGGACACCGTGGTGTCCAGCTTCATCAAGGCCGACATCGCGACCGTCGAACCGCTCAGGAACGAAGTATTCTTCATCATCGTGTCCCCCCTATCGCTTCTTTTCAATGACCCGCAGTTTCGCGCTGCGGGAGCGAGGATTGCGCGCGACCTCTTCCTCGGTCGGGGCGATCGCCGACTTCGCGTCGCCCTTGCCGAGATACGCGCACGATCCTTGCGCGACGAACGAAGCGAAAACATTCTTAACGATGCGGTCTTCGAGCGAGTGGAAGGTGATCACGCACAGCCGCCCGCCGTTCTTGAGATAGGGCACCACGGCCTCAAGGCCGCGCGTCAGCGCCTCAAGCTCCTGGTTGACCGCGATGCGCAGGGCCTGGAACGTGCGCGTCGCCGGGTGATGGCCGGTGCGCGGCACGACCGACTCGACGCAGGCGGCGAGCTCTAAAGTGGTGGAGAGCGGCTTGATCGCCCTGCGGGCGACGATCGCGCGGGCGATCTTATCGGCATCGGGCTCCTCTCCGAACTCCTTGAGGAGCATCGCGATCTGCTCGGCGGGCCAGCGGTTGACGATCTGCTCCGCGGTCAGGCCTGAGTCGGGCCCCAGGCGCATGTCGAGGGGGCCTTCGCGCATGAATGAGAATCCTCGGGAGGGCTTGTCGAGCTGCAGCGACGAGACGCCGAGGTCGAACAGCGCGCCCGACAGAGGGAAGAAGCCCTCCGTCTCCAAAACGGCGCCCAGGGAACGGAAGTTCGAGCGGACCGAGTGGAATCTTCCACTGTGGGCTCCGAGCCGGTGACCGGCTTCAGTGAGCGCCTCCGGATCCGCATCGAGACCAAGTACCTTTCCCTGGGCCGAAATCTTTTTAAGGAGCGACTCGGAATGGCCGCCGAGGCCGAGGGTGGCGTCGAGGTAGAGCCCCCCCTTGTCCGTGACGAGGCGTTCCAGCGTTTCCGCTAGAAGAACCGACTCGTGCGTGTACCGGCTTTCTTCCAAGATCATATCTCCAGGCTCTTCCCGATCTTCTTGTACGCCGGAGCGATCGTCGACTTCTCGTACGCCGCCCAGCGCTTTGCGTCCCAGATCTCGGCGCGGTTGCCCGCCCCCTGCACCAGCACGTCGAAGCGAAGCCCCGCGTGCTCCTTTAGATACTGCGGCACCAGAATGCGGCCCTGGGCGTCCGCCTCGACCTCGACCGCCTCGGAGAAGAACTTGCGCTTGAACGCCCGCTCCTGCTCCTTGTCCGGCATCGAGAACATCTTCAGATCGTCCGCGAGCATCTTCTCCCACTGCGCCGGGAGGAAGAGGTACAGGCATCCGTCCATGCCGCTCGTCAGATAAAAGCTGCGTCCTTTCTCCTGCGCCAAGGTCTCGCGGAACTTCGGCGGAAGCGCCAACCGGTTCTTCGGGTCGAGCGAGTAATCGTAACGGCCGATGAGAAGGGCCATTACTCTCCACCTTCGCCCACTTGATTGTTATTTCTCACCACTTTTCCCCACCGGGAACGTGAGTATAGAGGACTGATGTGTTTCTGTCAAGAGGCGATTTTTTCGTGATCCTCGTTCTCGTCGAGAAACAGGCACAAAATAGCCGCGATTTCGCATCACGCATTATTTGTTTTTCGCGAGCACTCGCGCGCGGCTCGCGCATGTCGGCCGGGTCGGAGAAACAATTTTCGCCGGGGACGTTCGGATCGACCTCACTCCGGGAGGGCGGGGCCGATCCCCGCCCGTCCAGGCCGCCGGCGAAAACTGTTTCTCCGCCCCGATCAAATGAGCGAATGCGGATGGCGATGGCGCGCGATACGCTAAGGTGCGGCGGCGAGATCATGCCCGATGGGGCTTGGGGTTGACGCGACCATGGCCGTCGTTGTCGCGTCTACCCCGGAGGGCGGGGCCAGTCCCGCCCGTCCCCGGAGGGCATGATCTCGCCGCCGCGCCGTCGCGAGGCGTTGCCGTTATTGTCCGCCGATCTTCGCCATCTGCGAGCGAGAGAGCTCGTAGCGCCAGGCGTGCTCGAGGGCGACCATGCGGGTGTACGGCGCGCCGTACGCGCGATAAAGAGCTTCGGGCGTGGGGCGGCCGTCGCGCAGGTGCGCGGAGAACTTGTAGAACGACGAGCGATACTGCGTGCGGATCAGGAAGCGCACGACGCTGTAGGATTGCGCGTACCAGAGCCGGACCTTGGCGTCGGGCCAGCCCGCCGTCGAGGTGACGCTGGTGAGCTTGTCGATCGGGAAGCCTTCCCCTGCCTCCAGAAGCTGGAGGTTCTCACGCAGCCAGTTCGGCGCGGAGAGGCCGCGCTCGACCTGGACCAAGGTCGCCATTCCCTCGGAGAGCCACAGAGGGTCGGTCGTGCCGTCGAGAAAGAAGCTGTCGAAGTAGATGTGCGTCAGCTCGTGCGCGACGATGCCGGGCAGCTCCTCGCTCTCATACACATACAATTTGCGCTTGCCCACCGAGCTGGCTCCGCCGGACCAGACCGGCCGGCCCGTGACGCGGCGATAGGTGTCCTGATTCTTGAACAGGAAGATCGTCGTGCGCTCGTTGTTGGCCCACGGCGTGAAGGGTGCCAGGTCGAGCATCAGGTTCGAGTGCAGGCTCTCGATGAGCTCGATGAAGCGCTCGGAGGCAGGGTACTGCTCCGCGAAAACGGTGAAATGGCGTGAGGAGCTGCGCACGAATCCCGGAGGCGTGGGCATGTCGACCGGCGCGGTCCGGTCTTCGCGCGAAAGCGTGGCGCGGCCGCGCGGAGCGGGAGCGACCGCGGCGACGGCGGGATTCGCGGCCACGACGCGCCGGCTCGTGGACGGGGCGGGGCCGATATACTCGGAGGAAGGAATGACGTTGAGGCCCGTATCCGTCGAAGGCTGGTTCGGCGACGTGGGCGGCAAGACGGCCGCGGGAGGGTTGACGGCGAGCGCGGCCGACGGGACGGCCGCGGGGGCGTAGGCCGTGGCTTCCGTCGGCGTCACCGAGGCGAGCGCGCCTTCCTCCGGCGCCGGCGCACGGGGCACGGATTGCTCCGGGCGGTACGGCTCGATGCGCTTCATCTTCGCGATGTCGCGCTCTTCCTCGCCCAGGTACTGATAGACCATCACCCCCCAAAGGCTGATGACGAGGACCCAGATAAGAACGCGAAGGCGTAAAAGGACGTCCACAGGGTTAGTTTAGCCCCTCCGCGCGGGTTTGACCACCCCGGGCCTATCCGCGGTTGGAGTCGCGCAGGCGCAGGGCCGTCTGGGCCAGGCTGTGCACGAGCAGCGAGAAGATGACGATGAACAGGGCTTGAGAGAGGGCCATGCCTAGGAACTCCAGAGGAAGGCTCCGGTTCTGGACCTGCCAGTAGATGAGGATCATCGTGGCGGAGCTGACCAGCGCGCAGAGGATGGTTTCGAGCCGGCTCGTCGTGAGCGCGGCCGCGGTCGGGGCCACGACCAGAAGCAGCCACATCGGAGACCAATATGGGAAGAGGAGGTAGAAGAGGATCGAGGCCCAGACGTAGTTGAGCCAGACCTGCATCTGGCGGAAGCGGCCCGCCCAGCCGACCCAGCGGTACTGGTTGCGGCCGACCCACCAGTTGACGACGAGGTCGGCGACGAGGATGCCGATGGCGATCATCGGGATGCGCAGCCCGGCATCGAACGAGTCGGCGCGGAAATAGACGGCCATGACGATGAGCGCGAGCGCGAACGGCGTGAAATAGCGGTTCAGCATCTGCATCGGTCAATCCTCCTTGCGCTTGAACAGCACCAAGCGGCGGTCGCGTGATTCGTTGGGACGGCGATAAGCGCAAGACTTTAGCACTGTGGCGCCCGTCGCGGCCATAGCCTTGGCGAGGACCGGCTCGGCCGGATCCGGCTCCTCCGACTGGAACGCCGCGAAAATCCCTTCCGGGCCGATCATCGGCCAGGATAACTGGAGCGCCTCGGGCAGCTCCGCCAGGGCGCGCTCGATGACAACATCGTGATCGAGCTCATAGGCCGTGAGCGCCGCGCCCGAGCCGGCGCGGCGGTTGAGGACGCGCAGGCCCTTGAGGCCGGTGCGCGTCGCGGCGGCGTTGAGAAAACGGAACTTACGTTCGACGGACTCCATCAAGGTCACCTCGGCCTCGGGCCAGACGATCTTGAGCACGATGCCGATGAAGCCGGCGCCGGAGCCGAGGTCGAGGATCCGCGGGCTTATCGGCAGCAGCGGCCGAAGGACGCTGGCGGCGAACACGCCGTCCGCCGCGTGCTTGAGGACCAGATCGTCCCAGCCGGTGTCCGCGGTCAGGTTCACTCCCTCGTTCTTCTCGCGCACGAACGACAGGTAGGAGGCGATATCGTCGAGCGTCTTCGCGCCGAGCTCCTCCCCCCATCCGTGGGCAGCGGAGGCCAATGTCTCGATCGAAGTTATCCCCATCACTTCCAACGTTGAAAGTATTGGGGATAACTCATGATCGCGCGCGCGCGTGAACCCACAATATCTGCAGGTCCGCGGGCGTGACTCCGGGGACGCGTCCCGCCTGGCCGAGCGTGCGCGGGCGCAGGCGCGAGAGCTTCTGGCGCGATTCGTTGGTCAGCGCTCCGATCGTCGCATAATCCAGATTTTCCGGGATCTCGACGAGCTCCGCGGCTTTGAGGCGCTCAGCTGAGCCGCGCTCGCGGCTGATATAGGGCGCGTACTCCGCGCGGATCGAGCGCTGCTCGACGACCTTCGCCATCGACCAGGGCGCGAGCTCCGGATCCGGGGCTTCCCCTTCTCCGAGGACCAGATCGCGGTAGCGCAGGAAGCGCTCTCGGGCCTCGGGCGCGATGAGGCCGAGCGCCGAGCCTTTTTCCATGAGACGCATGTCGGCGTCGTCGGCGCGCATGCTCAGCCGGTTCTCGGCGCGGGCGGTGAACATGCGGTAGGGCTCGTCCACGCCGCGCACCACGAGATCGTCGATCATGACGCCGAGATAGGCTTCGTCGCGGCCGAGGCGGAACGGCGCGCGGCCGGCGGTCTTCAGGGCGGCGTTTATCCCGGCCAGCAGGCCCTGGCCCGCGGCCTCCTCGTAGCCGGTCGTGCCGTTGATCTGGCCGGCGAGGAACAGGCCCGGGACGCCACGGCTCTCGAGCGTGTCGGTGAGCTGCGTCGGCTGGCAGAAGTCGTACTCGATCGCGTAGCCGCAGCGCGTGAGCAGGGCGTTCTCGAGGCCTGGGATCGACGCGACAAGCGCGCGCTGGGCGTCCTCGGGAAGGCTTGTCGACATCCCGTTGAGGTAGATCTCGCTGGTGTTCCAGCCTTCGGGCTCGAGGAAGAGCTGGTGGCGCTCCTTCAGGGGAAATTTGACCACCTTGTCCTCGATGGACGGGCAGTAGCGCGGGCCCACGCCTTCGATCTTCCCGGAATACAACGGGGAGTTCTTCAGGTTATCGCGGATCGTCTGGTGCGTGAGCGCGTTGGTGTAGGCGACCCAGCTCGGAAGCTGGGGATTGGAGATCTTGACGTTGAAATGGGAGAACGGCATGGGGACCGCATCGCCGTCCTGGCGCTCGAGCTTGGAGAAATCGATGGAGCGGGCGTGCAGGCGAGGCGGCGTGCCGGTCTTAAGGCGTCCTACCGTGAAGCCGAGCGAGATCAACGAAGAAGAGATCCCGAGCGCGGGCGCTTCGCCGCCGCGGCCGGCCGCGTGGGTCTGGAGGCCGACGTGCGCGAGCCCGTTGAGGAAGGTCCCGGTCGTGAGCACGACCGTCTTGCCTTCATAGCGGGTGCCGCGCCGCGAGATCACGCCGCGGAGAATCGAGCCTTCGATCCAAAGCGCCCACGCCTCGTCTTGGATGGGATCGAGATTCGGGCACGATTCGACCACGGCTTTTTGGCCCGCGCGATAGGCGGCCTTATCGCATTGAGACCGAGGAGAGCGAACGGCCTGACCCTTGCTTAAATTCAACGTCTGCGAGAAGAACGATGATCGATCACACGCCTTCGCCATCTCGCCGCCGAGCGCGTCCGTCTCGCGCACCATCTGCCCTTTGCCGACGCCGCCGATGGAGGGGTTGCAGGACATCGCCGCGATCGTATCGAGGTTCTGCGTCAGCAGCAAGGTCGCCCGTCCCATGCGCGCGGAAGCGAGCGCGGCCTCGACGCCGGCGTGGCCGCCGCCGACGACGATGACGTCGTAGCGTCGAGGGAAAAGCGCGTCAGCCATACAGGAGAGCTTTCAGCGTCTCGACCGGGAGCCAGCCGAGCATGAAGGCGGCGATCACGACCTCTATCTGCAGGACGAGCGCGAACAGAAGCGGCAGGAGGGCGCGGGGCAGCGGGCGCGCGGGCGTAAGCGCCTTCAGCCCCAAAGCGCCGCCGACGAGCATCCAAAGGCCGGCGAGGCCGACGACGGCCTTGTAGCCCGCCTCCCAGCGCATCAAGGTCACGATGGACTCGGGGAGCATGGCCGCGAGCTCGATGACGTTCAATCCCAGGAGGAAGGTCGCAACGAGGCGCCACTCCCGGGAGGGCACGCTTCGACCGACATATATCCCGGGCAAGGCCCAGACGATCATCAGCGCGCCGAACGCCGCTTTGGGGATCCCATTCTTGACATAGACGACCGTCAGGATCAACGGGATCGCGCACCAGAAAAAAGAAGTGGCGACCTTGATGGGAAGCCAGCCGTCCTTCATCCAGCGGAGCATGACGCCGGCGAACGCGATCAGCGCGGACATCAAGAGCGGCTGCCAGAGCATGACCTTCAGCCAGAAGAAGATGCTCTGCGGGCCCATCGGAACGGCGGCGTTCGCGTCGGGGAAGTCGTACGGCTTGAAGCGGTAGAAGACCGCGGCCGTGAGCAAGGTCAATCCATAGAGCTTGCACGCATCGACGAACGCGCGGTCCGACTCGCACGCGGCGGCGGCCTTCGCCGGCGAAAACAGGAAGAGGCGGCCGAAGTTCAGAGCCTTTCTCATGCGAGCGCCTTCGCGGCGTCAGCTTCGAAGCCCTTGCGTGCGCACAGGCAGATCCAGCCGCCGATGCCGAGCGCCAGGCAGGCCGCGAGGAGCGAGCGGGTCAGGCCGAAGTGGTCGGAGCCCCAGCCGATCAAGGTGGGCGAGGCCGCGTCGCCGAGGAGATGGATGACGAAGATGTTGGCCGCGAAGGCCATCGAGCGCTTCTCGAGCCGGGTGACGGAGATGATCGCCGCGTTGAGCGGGCCCATGTTGAGGAAGAGCATCGCCTCGGCGAAAAACAGGAAGGCGATCGAAATATTGAGCGAAGGGGCCGCGATCGCGGCCGCGGCGAGAGGCATGCCGAGCAGCAGGCCCCAGCCGGAGACGAGGAGGTCCGCGGTGCGGTCGGTGCGGCGCAGGCGGTCGGAGAGCCAGCCGCCGGCGAGGCTTCCGGCGAGGCCGGCAAGGATGGTGACCGCGCCGAACAAGAGGCCGGCGTGCCCGACGGTGAGCCCGAAGTTCCGGTGGAAAAAAGTCGGCATCCACACGGCGAAGCCGCCGAGCGCGAAGGTCATGCCGGCGCCCGTGTAGGTGATCATCCGGAAGGTCGGCACGCTCCAAACCTCGCGGTAGCCCTTGATGGGCGCAGGCGTCGCCGCGTGCGGCTTGTCGTTGGGCAGGAGCAGGCAGACGGCCGCGAGCAGGAGCCCCGGCAGGCCGACGATCCAGAACGCGTGGCGCCAGCCGAGGAGCTCGCCGAGCTTTCCTCCCCCCGCGTAGCCGAGGGCGGAGCCGACGGGGATGGCGAGGCTGAAGATCGCGAGCGCCACGCCGCGCTTCTCGGGCGGGAAGCGCTCGGCGACGAAGGCGGGCGAGATCGCGCCATAGCAGGCCTCGCCGATGCCCACCGCCGCGCGAGAGACGAACAGCGAACGGAATCCGGTGGCGAGCCCGGCCACGCCGGTCGCCAGGCTCCAGATCGCGACCCCGGCCACGATCCAGGGCTTGCGGCCGCGCGAATCGGCGAGCCAGGCGATCGGGGGTGCCGCCAGCATGTAGATGATCATGAAGGCCGACGCGAGGCTGCCCGCCTGGGCGTCGCTCAGGTGCAGGTCGCTCGAGATCAGGGGAAGGAGCGCGTACACGATCTGCCGGTCGACGTAATTAAGGATGTTCACCGAGAGGAGCAGGGCCAGCACTCCGTTCGGCGACGAGATCACTTGCTGCGGACCTTGTACACGGCGTCGCCCACGCGCACGCGGTCCGCGACCGAGCACAGCACGGTCTCCCCGGACAAGGCGCTTTGCACACAACGCTTGCCCACGCACAGGCGCTCGACGCGCTGGGAGAGGTCGGTCTCTCGTCCTTTGACGCGCAGGGCGTCGCCGGTGGAGATCGGCTCTTCGAGCCGGATCGTCATCTCGTGCTTCTTGGCGTCGTAGGCGCGGACCTTGCCGAGGAACGGCGCGCCGACGATCTGCTCATCCGGGGAGATTCCGGAAACGGGCGTGCGCAGGAGCGGCTTTGATTTGGGCGTCTTTTTCACAGTTTTAGAGGACGGCATGGTGGATTGATCCCTCACTTTCCGATGCAGAACTTCGAGAATATCTCGTCGAGCACGGCTTTCGGTGCGCCATCGCCGCGGGCGACGCCCACGAGGACGAGCGCGCGGCGCAGGCGGTCGGCGGCGCGGTCTTCCCACGCTGCGGGCCGCGCGGCGATCTCGGCGCGCGCGGCGCCAAGCTCTGCGAGCGCGGACGACAGCGCGTCCATCTGGCTCGCGTCATCGAGCAGGGCTTCCCCCTCGTCGTTGGGAGCCGTTCCAGCGGCGGCGGCGATCGCGGCCGAGAGCTCGTCGAGACCCTGCCCCGTCAGCGCGGAGCAGCGCAGGCCTTCGGCGTCGGTCGTTCCACCCAGAAGATCCATCTTGTTGAGCGCCACGATCACGCGCGCGCCGCGGCGCTGCGCGGCCGCGGCGACGGTCGCGCGCGAGCTCTCGTCGTGCTCGCTCGGAGCACGGGCCGCGTCCACGACGAGGACGGCGACCTCGCAGGCCTCGAGGGCGCGCTCCGCGCGCGCGACGCCCTCTCGTTCGGCGGGGTCGGCGGCGCCTGCGCGCAGCCCCGCGGTGTCGATGAGCGTGACGACGGCGCCGGCGAGCTCGGCCTGCTCCTCGAGCACGTCGCGGGTGGTGCCGGGTTCGGGCGCCGTGATGGCCCGGTTCCGTCCGAGCAGGGCGTTCAGGAGGCTCGACTTCCCCGCGTTGGGGCTGCCGAACAGCCCAACGCGCGCGCCTTCGCGGCGCGAGCGTCCGCGCGCGTATCCCGCTACGAGTCGCTCGATGCGTGCCGCCGCGTCCGCGAGCGCCGCGTCGGTCTCGCCTGCTTTCAGCGGCGCGATGTCCTCCTCGGGATGGTCGAGGCGAACCTCAAGGGCCGCGAGCAGCTCGAGTATCGGGGCGCGGGCCTCGTCGAGCGCGTCGGCGAGCCCGCCTTCGAGCCGTATCAACGCGGACGCCCTGGCGGACGCGCCGCGCGCCGAGATCAGGTCTCCGACCGCGCGCGCCTGCATCAGATCGAGGCGGCCGTTGACGTAGGCGCGCCGCGTGAACTCGCCCGGCTCGGCGGCGCGGGCGCCGGCCTCGAGGGCGGCCTCCACGATCTCTCTCAATATCTCGGGCGAGCCGTGCCCGACCAGTTCGAGAAGGTCCTCGCCGGTCGGCGTCGAGGGGCCGGCCCAGTAGGTCGCGACCACGCGGTCCACGACGATCCCCTTGCGTCGCAGCTTGCGCGGCGTCGCGCGGCGCGGCTCGAGCTCGGTGCCGAGCAGCAGCCGCGCGAGCTCGCGGCACCGGGGGCCGGAGATCCTCACGATCCCGAGGGCGGAGCGCCCGGGCGGGGTCGCGAGCGCTACGATCGTCGCGTCCGTCCCCGTCACTTCGCTCTCGGACGGATCACGAGCTTGCGCCAGGCCCCTTCGCCCTCCGAAGCGGTGGTGACGTCGGTGTGCGCGCTGAGCGTGCGGTGCACGAGGCGGCGCATCGAGGAATCCATCGGCTCCATCCGCACCGGCTTGCCGGTGGCCTTCACGGTCTCGACGCCGCGGCGGGCCTCGTCGAGCACGGCCTGCTCGCGTTTCTCCCAGTAAGACAGCGCGTCCACCTGCACCGCGATCGGTGCGTTGTTGCCGCGCGAGAGCATCAAGGTCGTGAGGAACTGCAGCGACTCCAGCACGCGGCCGTCGCGGCCGACGAGCAGGGAGGCGTCCTGCGACTCCACGGAGATCTTCACGCGCTCGAGGTCGGCGTCCCAGGCGGCCGTCGCGGTCGGGGCGGCGATCGCCATCAGCTTGAGCAGCTCGACGACGAGCTTCTGCGCGTTGTCGCAGGCTTCGGTCGCTTCGGCCGCGGTGACCGGCTTCGACGCTTCCCTTCGCTCTCGCGGAGGGCGGGCGGGCTCAGGGGCGCGCTGCGGAGGGCGGGCGGGCTCGGGGGCTCGTTGAGGAGCGCGGGGCTCGGGGGCGCGGGCCTGGCGAGGCTCGGGCCGGCGCTCCGGCTGACGTTCGGGCTTGCGCTCAGGGCGGCGCTCCGGCTGACGCTCCGGAGGACGAGGGGCGGAGTTCCGGACGGGCGCGCGCTGCGCGGGGCGAGGAGGGGCTGAAGGCGCCGGCGCGGGTGAGTCCGGCCCCCAGCGCTTCTCGGTCAGGCGGACCTTGGCGGGCTTCGCCCCCAGGCCCATGAAGCCCGTGGAGCCCTCGTCCGTCACGGTGATCTCGACCTGGTCGCGGCGCAGCCCGCTCTTGAGCAGGGCGGCCTCGACGGCTTCGGCGACGGTGCGGCCTTCAGATTCGATGGGTGCCATTGTGTTTATCCTCCGGGGAGTCTAGGCCTCGAGCTGGTCCTTCAGAGCGACCTGAACGACCGTGCTGACCAGGCTGTTCGTCAGCCAGTACAGCACGAGGCCGGACGGGAAATTCATGAACATGAACGTGAATACGAGCGGCATGAACATCATGATCTTCTGCTGCGCGGGGTCGCCCGCGGGCGGGTTCATCTTGCTTTGCAGGAACATCAGGCCGCCCATGACGATGGGCAGGACGTAATACGGGTCCTTCGCCGACAGGTCCTTGATCCAAAAGATCCAGACCGCGCCGTGAAGCTCCCAGGAATTGCGCAGAGCGTTGAACAGCGCGATGAAGATCGGCATCTGCAGCACCATCGGCAGGCAGCCGCCGAGCGGATTGGCGCCCTTGGTCTTGTACAGCTCCATCGTCGCCGCGCTGAGCTTCTGCGAGTCGTCGGCGTACTTCTTCTGAAGCTTCGCGACCTCAGGCTGAAGCTTCTTCATCGCGCCCGCCGCTCGCAGGCTCTTCCAGGTCAGCGGGAAAAGCAGGACCTGCAGGATCAAGGTCAGGGCCAGGATGGCCCAGCCCCAGTTGCCGGTCAGGCCGTACAGATACTCGAGCGCCTCGAGCATCTTGCGCCCGATCCAGGAGAAATAGCCGAAGTCGATGGAGCGCTCGAGGCCCATGCCGTAGCGGGACAGCCAGGTTTGGCCCTTCGCGCCGAGATAGTACGGAACCTCCCATGTGAAGGACCCGTTGGGCGTGATGCTGACGGGCTTGGCCGTCAAAGTGACCTTGGGGGGCAGCGCGATCTGCGGAGCGGAGAAGTGCTCAGGCGAGGGCAGCAGGGCCGCGAGGAAGTAGCGGTTGTCGATGCCGATCCAGCGGTAAGGTTCGGCGTGCACGCCGGCCTTGAGCACCTCGATGTGCCCGTTGAGGCCCTTGCCCGCGGGCGTCAGCGAGATCGCACGCTGCATATCCGCGTTTTCCTTCTCCTCGGTGGCGATGGTCCCGAGGCCGGAGCCGACCGTCAAGGTCCAGGCACCTGCGTCGAGCGCGCGCTTGCTCGTGTTCACGGCGACGATGCGCACGCGCGGCAGCACCGTGCCCTCGCCGGGCAGGAACTGCTTGGTGATCTTGAGCCCGTCGGGCCGCGTCGCCGTGTAGACGATCCCGTTCTTGACCGACGGATCGCGCTTGAACTCGAGCTCGGAGAACGTCGCGAACAGCCCTTCCTCTGAATCGTGCACGAGCTCGACGCGGCCGAGCGGCTCGGGGTACATGAAGCTGACGATCGCGGCTCCGCGCGGATGGATCTTGGCGATCGCGTCGCCGAGCTGCACCTCCTCAGCCTGCGCGGCGTCGAGCTTTTTCGCAGCCGCGACGGGCGCGTTCGAGGCGGCGGACGGGTCCGCGGCGGAGGCGTTGGACGAAGGAGTTGCCCCTGCTTCAACTCCCTGCGCGGTTCTCGTGACCGCCGGCTTCGTGGGCTGAGGATTGACCTTTTTCTCGATGAATCCGAACCAGGCGGCGTACACCGCGACGGAGAGCGTGACGGCAAGCAGTAGATTTCGGTCCATGGTTTTTATCGGGGGAGAGGCACGGGGTCGTGGCCGCCGGGGTGAAAGGGATGACATCGGGAAATGCGAAGTGCAGCGAGGGCCAGCCCTCGCCAGGCTCCGTGGGATGAGACGGCGTCATGCGCGTAGTCCCCGCAGCTGGGGAAAAAACGGCACGCGGCGGGAAGCCACGGCCGGAGCGCGGCGCGGTAGAGATCGAGCAAGGCGAGCAGAAGAGGCTTCATGTGCGCAGAAGCCCGGCCTTCCGCCAGAGGTCGAGGATGTCGCGCTCCGCGTCGGCCCTCCCTTTCCAGGGACAGCCCGAACGCGGATACGCGACCATCTCGACTCCCGGTCGGAGCTCCGAGCGGCGCAAGCGAAAGGTCTCGCGCAGCAGGCGCTTGAGCCGGTTGCGCCTGATGGCGTTCCCGACCTTCGCGCTCACGGAGAGCCCCAGACGGGGCTCCCGCTCGGCGGCGTCGACGCGGTGCCAGAGGATGAGCGAGCGTCCGACGGTCTTCTTTCCTGCTTTGAAGACCTGCTGGAACTCGCGTCGCTCCTTTAGGCGCGCGTCGTCGCCGAAACCGGACGGCGGCGTCAAGCCTGTTTCTTGATTAAGACGGTGCGGCCTTTGGCGCGACGGCGGTTGAGCGTCTTGCGGCCGCCGGGCGTAGCCATCCGCGCGCGGAAACCGATCTTCTTCATTCTCTTACGATTGTGCGGCCGATATGTAGGGAGCATTGAGGGACTAGTATAGGAAAAATAGGGCGAAACGGCAACGCCGATATGGGCGGGGGCGGCGAGGTGATCTACATTAATAGATAATGACTCGTTCCGGAACGAGTCATTATCATCGAGAATAGATCGAGGGAAGGACTCCGGGGTTGTGGTGACGCAGCCCTGGAGGGAAGATTTCGCGCTCATGGCGAACCGGGCCGCGGCGGAGAAAATGCTAGGATAAATTCCATGAAAAACGCGGAAAAAGAGCTTTCAATCTCCGTTCTAAGCAAGGAAGAACGCTCTTATCCCCCTCCGCTTGGCTTCGCCAAACAGGCCTTGATATCAGGCAAAGCCGCCCGCGCTAAGCTGACCGCCGCTGCGGCTAAGTCGCCTGAGAAGTTCTGGGACGCGGCCGCGCGCGAGCTTTTTTGGTTCAAGCCCTGGCGTAAAACTCTTCAGTGGAAGGTGCCCGACGCGAAGTGGTTCGTCGGCGGGACGACGAATCTCTCGTACAACTGTCTTGATCGCCATCTCGACGGCCCGCGGCGCAACAAGGCGGCGCTGATCTGGGAGAGCGAGCCGGGCAAGGTCCGCACTTATACCTACCTTCAGCTGCATCGCGAGGTGTGCCTGTTCGCCAATGCGCTCAAGGGGCTCGGCGTCAAGAAGGGTGACCGCGTCGCGATCTATATGCCGCTCGTGCCCGAGGCCGTCATCGCGATGCTCGCCTGCGCGCGCATCGGGGCCGTGCACGGCGTGGTGTTCGGCGGCTTCTCCGCCGAGGCCTTGCGCGACCGCCTCAATGACGCGGGCGCGTCCGTCGTCGTCACGGCCGACGGCGGCTGGCGCAAGGGTGCGATCTTGAGATTGAAGGACGCCGTCGATGAGGCGGTCAAGGGCGCGCCGTCGGTCAAGGCCGTCGTCGTGCTCAAGCATGCCGACAACGAGATCACGGTCAACGAGAAGCTCGATCATTGGTGGCATCGCTTGACGGCGAAGGCCTCCCCCATCTGCCCGGCCGAGAAGCTCGACAGCGAGCATCCGCTCTTCATCCTTTATACGTCCGGCAGCACGGGCAAGCCGAAGGGGATCCTGCACACGACCGGCGGCTACATGGTGCAGACCGCCTGGACGATGAAGCACGTCTTCGATCTGAAGGAAACCGACGTGTTCTGGTGCACGGCCGACGTCGGCTGGGTCACCGGCCACTCGTATCTCGCCTACGGTCCTCTGCTCAACGGCGCCACCGCCTTGATGTACGAGGGCGCGCCGCTCACGCCCCAGCCCGACCGTTTTTGGTCGATGATCGCCCGGCATGCCGTGTCGATATTCTATACCGCGCCGACCGCGATCCGGACCTTCATGCGTTTGGGCGACGAGCATCCCAACAAGCACGATCTGTCCTCGCTGCGCCTGCTCGGAACCGTCGGGGAGCCGATAAACCCCGAAGCCTGGCGTTGGTATTCTAATGTCATCGGCGGCAAGCGTTGTCCTATCGTGGACACCTGGTGGCAGACGGAGACGGGTGCCATCATGATATCCCCCCTTCCCGGTGCGACCGCCGCCAAGCCCGGCTCGGCGACGATCCCGCTCCCCGGCATCGACGCCGATGTCGTGGACATGACGGGCAAGCCCGTGCCCCTCGGGTCCGGCGGCTACCTGGTCATCCGCAAGCCCTGGCCGTCCATGCTTCGCACCATCTGGGGCGACGCCGAGCGCTACCGCGCGCAGTACTGGTCGCAGATCCCCGGGATGTATTTCACCGGTGATGGCGCGCGCAAGGACAAGGACGGCTACCTGTGGATCCTCGGCCGCATCGACGACGTGCTCAACGTCTCGGGCCATCGCCTGTCCACCTCTGAGATCGAGTCGGCGTTGGTCGGCCATCCCTTCGTCGCGGAATCCGCGGTGGTGGGTCGCCCTGACGAGCTGCACGGCCAGGCGGTCGTCGCGTTCGTCACTCTCAAGGGCGGCCGGATCCCCTCCCCCGAGCTCAAGGAGATCTTGCGGGAGTTCGTGGCAAAGGCGATCGGCTCGATCGCGCGCCCGTCGGAGATCCGCTTCACCGACTCCCTGCCCAAGACGCGCTCGGGCAAGATCATGCGCCGGCTCCTGCGCGAGATCGCGACGGGGGGTGCTGTGCGCGGCGACGTGACCACGCTCGAGGACTTTGGCATTCTCGCGAAGCTTCAACAAGATGAGGAGTAAAGTCTGAGCGAGCGCATCGTCGTTACGGCGGCGTTAGCCGCCGCATTTCTAGCCGTATTCGATTCGAAGCGCTCGTCTAATGCGCCGTGGATCGTGCGCCTCGTTTTGTTCGGTCTCTTGTCGTGGGTTTGCCTCGGGTGGACGGTCAGCGTCCGCATGTTCCCCGACGCTTTCCCCCTTGAACTTCTCTCCTCCCAGGCCCTCGCCCTCCAGCTCGCCTCCGTCGTCCTCGGCGCGGCCGCCTTCGCCGCGGCGCGAGGCCGCAGCGGCCTGGCGGCGGGCGCGGCCTTCGGGCTCATCGCCTCGGCCGTCGGCTGGTGCGCCTCGCGCTGGCCTCAGCTGGCCCGCGCCATCGAGCTATGCGGCGGCGTGTTCCTCGGCATCGTCGTGAACACCTTCCTGACGACAGCGCTCGCGGCGACCTGCGCGGCCCTCGCCGCGGCCCTGGTCCGCGAGGACTGGCGGCCTCTGTCCCGGCGCCTCGTGCTCTCCCTCGTCGCCGTTTGGGCGCTTGGCACCTTCGGCACCGACGTCGTGCTGTCGAGAGCCTGGGGCTTCGGCCCGCGTTCGCTCGCCGCGGCCGCGGGCGTGCCGACGAATTACGACTCGCGCACGCTCGCCGTCGCCTGGCTGTACCCGACGCGCAACCTCTCCTACCATGTCGACGCGCGACGCATGTCCTCGGAGACGACGGACCTGGCGCCCGACAGCATCGACCGTATCGAGGCCTTCCTCGACCGGACGAGGTTCCGGGGCGTGTTCACCGCGGAGGCGCTCGCGGCCGTGCGCCTGGGCCGCCTGCAGTGGTGGGACGAGGAGCGAGCGCTCGACGCGCTGATGATCTCGGTGCCCGGACGCGTTCATCCCGACTACCTTCGAGCCCTTGAGCTTCTCCGCGCGGGCCCGGTGACCGCCGAGCGCTACGGCAAGCTCGAGCAGCTGTCGGCCGCCACCGGCCGCCGCGTCGAGGGCTTTGAAAAGGGCTCCGACTCTCAACGCATCTTCGAGGGATTCTCCGCCGCGTACGCGCGCTTCGGCGACGAGGTCAAGGCGCGCGAGTGGCTGGTCCGCCTCGACGGGCTTTGGGCCGTCAGCGAAAAACGCATCGAGGTCGGCTCGCTCGAGGACCTGCGCGAGGGCCGCGTCGAGGGCGCGGTTCTGCTCGACGACCGCGGCGCGATCGGCCTGCGCGCGGGGCTGTTCATGGTCTGGAGGAGCTCGGCCACGCAAACGACCCACTACTGGCTGTCGGGCTCGCGCATCCCCGATCAGGACGGTAAGTTTTATTTCGACGGCCTCGGGCCCGGGCGCTACGTCCTCGGGCTGCTCGGGCGTCCCGAAGATCTGCGCGGCGCGTTCGCCGGAGTCCCCGGGATATTCGAGGTGACCTACGAGCGGCCCGACGTTCTCCTTGATCCGATCCGTATCCGACGCGAGCTCGAGCCGTCGACCGAAGCCTTCGGCCCCGGCGGCCTGCCCGAGGCCCGCGTCCCGATCGTGCCCGAGCTTCCCCTTCGGCTCGGGCGTTAGCGGCGCAGGGCGTCGAGACGCGCGAGCCGCGCGGCCGTGTCCGCTTTGACTCGCCCGTCGCCGCGCAGGGTCGCCACGGTCAGGCGTGTCTCGAGCAGCGGCCGATAGCTCCAGTCCGCCCGCGCGCCGCGGTCGAGGACCGCGGCCGCCTCGGCCATGCCGTCGGGGCCGCCCTGCAGCGCGAGCGCCGCGAGCGAGCCGCCCAAGGCGTGCAGGGCGCGGACATCGAGCGGGTTCCAGCGCTCCATCGCGCGTGCCGCCGCCACCGCCTCCTGACCTAATGAGATGCGGCGGGCGGGGTCCTTCTCCACCCGGGCCTGATCGCGGATCAGGCCGACGAGCCAGAAGCCATAGCGGGACTCCGCGGGGTTCATCCGGGCGGCGGCGGCGTAGGCCGAGCGGGCCTCCTCGATCCGTCCTTCGTTCTGCGCCCGCATCCCTTCGAAGCAACGCCGGTCCGCGATGAGGAGCCACGCCGAGGCCAGGACTCCGGCCGCTGACAGCGACAATGTCGCGGCGGACAATCCTCGGGGACGCGCGCCTCTGGGCTCGAGAAGCCCGAGCAGCACGGCCGCCATCGCGAGCCCATCGAGCGGGATCGGGTTGAACTTGGCCACGACGAAGGCCGCAAGCAACCCCGCCCCCGCCGCCGCCGAGTCGACGCGTTGAGCCTTGTCGCTCAGGGCGTTTTGGAGCCGGCGCCAGGCCGCGATCAGAAGCCAGGCGTAGGCCGCGAAGCCGACGAGTCCCGCCATCGACAGCGCCTGAAGAAAATCGTTGTGAGCGTGCCCCTGGCTTCCGGATTCCCCGTAGGCGCGCACGAAGCTATCTGCTTTGTAGCGTCCGAGCATGAGGCCGAAGGCGTCAGGCCCGACGCCGAGAAGCGGATTGGCCGCGAACATCCTCCAGGAGGTTTGCCAGACCGCGACGCGGCCCGCGTCCGAATTCGACGTCGGTCTGATGCGTCCCGTCGCGAAGGCGAGCGCGACCGCCGCGAGCACGGCCGCGGCCGCCAGCGTCATGACGGTCCGGCGAGTTCCGGGTCCCTGAAAGCGGCCTGTCCAAAGGAGATAGCCGCCCAGGCCGATCGCCGCGGCGAGCCAGGCTCCGCGCGACCAGGTGAAGAGGATCCCGAGCGCGCTCAGCAGGAAGAATGCCCAGCCCATCCGGCGCTGGCGCAGGTCTTCTCCGTCGAGGGCCAGGCGCAGCTGCAGCGGCAGGATCATGGCGAGGCAGCAGCCCAGCCCGACGGGGCTTCCGACCAAGGATCCCACACGCCCGTATGAGATGCTCCCGATGGCGTTGAGCACCGGATCGAGCCCGGCGAGCTGGAGCAGGCCGAACACGGAGAGGGCCGCGCCCGCGGCCGCCCCCACAAATAAAATCAAGCGAGCGAGAGAGGCTCCCGCACCTGTCGCCAGCGCCGCGGCGGCGAGGCAAAGAGCGAGGGGCAGCAAGCCGTAGGCGCGCTGCGAGTACTCTCCGAGCAGGCTCGCATAGAGATCGTTGGAAAAAAGGCAGGCGAGGGTGAGCGCGCCGAGGCAGGCGGCAAGGGGCAGGAGTATGTCCGGCTTCGCGACGACCGCCTTCTTCGCCGGATCCGGGACGGATCGCGCCGCTCCCAGGCTCGCGGCCGCGGTCGCGAGCGCCAGGATCAGAAGCTTGGGAAGGGCATAGGGAGAAGCCAACCCCGGCCACGCCGCGAAGAGCGGGCCGAAGGCGGACAGCGCGAGGCCCCAGCGCAGTAGTGACATGCCGCAGAATTGTAGCAGAGTGCGGCTTCAGAGGTGCCGCGGACCTCCAACACGGGAGAGCTTTTCGACTCGTTCCGGGAAGAGTTGCGTCGAGAGACGGGCATGTCGATTTCCCCGCCCTCGGCCTCGATCTTGCTTAACCGCCGGGACCGGCTCGCCGCCGAGTATTTAAGGGGTTATCCTGCGTCCATGAAGGCGGACGTCGGCAGAAGTGGGCTGATTTTTCCTGCTTTATTGGTCCGGCCTCGCGTAGCCACTGGCGTGGACGGCGATCGTCTATTAAGCTTAAGCATGCCCCATCCGAGGTTCGGCTTTCTCGCGCTTGCCGTGTCCGCGCTCTTATACGCGCCGCTGACCTCGCGTGCTGCGACCGCAGACGCGAACACGACGCTGGAGTCCATCGTTGCAATTATGAAATCCGGAATGTCGCCGGAACGGCGCGGTCGGCTGGCTCAAGTCCACCTGGCCCTCGCCGGCCGCAACGAGACGCACGTAGCCGTCGCCGTGCGGCTCATCCGCGAGACTTTAGGCGATACGGCCGCGAACGCCGCGGCGAAGAAACTCGCCATCGCCGACGCGAAAGGCAGCGAGCTGGCGGCGAAGGAAAAGAATCCGCGAACGGCCGCACCCTCGCGCGGGCTCTGCGAATACGTCGACGGACACGCGTTCTGCGTGATCGGGGAAGAGAATGTGACGGCTGTGGACTGGGACGAACACGGCTCCCGCGCACGGCGCATCGCGATTCATGAATTCTCGCACGCCGTCGAGCATTTCGGGCTGACCGAGGCCGAGCACTCCGAGTACGACCGGCTTTGGGCGGAGAATGCCCGCAGGCGAGGCGTTTCGGTGGCGAAGGCCGGCAACAAAAAGGAGTTTTTTGCCGAGTCCACCGAAGCGTGGTACGGCGTTCATCAGCGCGCGCCGCTCATGCCCGGCATGAGCACGATAGACTTCATCGATACGTTTCCGGAGATGGCCCTCTTCCTTCAACGCATCTACGGCCCGCCGCGCTGACCGACTTGGTGTCAGGCCTATAGTTACGCGAATTAGTCCGCGCTAAAAACCAACGCTTCGGCGCGTTTTCACGGTCGAGGGTAAGCACCTGCAAGTTTTCTGGGTTTTGAAACCTGCAATCTCACTTCACTCAAGATGAAATTATGTCTTCTCGTGCATTCTCACCGTCCCGGGACGAAGAATATGCACGAGAAGGCATCTTCAGCCGGGCAGCTGGAGCAAGTGAAGAAGAATACGGGCAAGGGACGGAGGCGTTCATCGCGACGAGCCGCAAGAAGCACGCGATGTCGTTCCCGCGGGGGGGCGGCCCGGATCGTCGCCTTCGGCGCCCATCTTTGGTCCGGGCGACATGATCTTTATTGAGCTACTTACAATTCGTAAGTAGCCGCATCGAGCATGTATGGTCGAGCCGTCAATTCCTCCGTCGAGGAACGATTCGGCGCCCGATGAGAAATGCCGTAGCCGAACGCGCAAGCCTGACCTTCAAGCGCGCAGGCGATGAGCGCCTCGTCCTCGACAATGTATATCCGCGGCGCCGAGCTTTTCGCTTTCACCTTCAGGAGTGTACCGCGTGCTCCTCGGCGTAGATATCATCCAACGGGCGAAACGCGGGTAAGGCAACCCCTACACTCAGGCCGGTCTCAAGAGCGCGGTCCGTAGTCCCCATATACAAAGAGCCCTTCGGGCTCGGGCGTTAGTTATAATCTCCGCGTGCCTGAAATCCTGACGACGTCCTCGACGCGTGCCGCGCTGGAGCGCCGCGCGTTCTCCGAGCTCCGGGAAGCTCTCGCGCTGTCCCCCGCGCGCCTGGCCCGGCTGTGGCCCGCGCTGACGCCGCTCGAGCGCGCCGCGTGCTGGCGCCTCCTGCCCGCGGGCGCCGTCGCCGCCGCGGCGAAGGCCCTGTCCGCCGCGGCCCGCTGGGAGGCGTACCAGGCCTCGTCGATCGACTGCCTGGCGCCCTATCTCGAGGACGCGCCGCTCGGCGCCCGGAAATATTTCCGCGCGCCGACGCGCCGCGAGGCCGCCCTGCTCCGCGCGGGGATCGCCAAATGATCGTGAACGCGTGCGGCGTCGTCCTGTCCCGGCGGGCCTTCGGCGAATACGACCGCCTGTGCTCCGTGTTCACCGAGCACTTCGGGAAGATCCCGGCGCGCTTCATCGGCGTCAACCGCGCCAAGGGCAAGATGAAGGCCTTGAGCGAGCCCGGGGTCTGGGGCGAGTACCGCCTGCATCTCTCCATGCGCTCTGAATTCGCGCGAGCCATCGGCGGCCGGCTGATCGGCAGCTTCCCGGGATGGAGATCAGACCTTGGCCGGACCTTCGACGCTCTCGCTTGCCTTGAGATGCTCGACCGCCTGACGCCTGACCATCAGCCGAGCCCCGAGAAGTACCGGCTCATCTGCGCCGTGCTCGCCGCGCTCGATGAAAGCCCGAGCAAGTGGATCGTCCCCGCCTTCGGCCTGCGCCTGGCGGAGATGCTCGGCATCGGCCTGCGTGAGCGCGCGCCCTCGGCGTGCCGCGCGGTTTGGGCCACCCTTCATGACGAGGAGCCGGCGGCCTTGGCGGACCTGCCGGCCGATGAGACGGCGCTCGCGGCCGCGCTGCAGCTTCTCGACGAGCATCTCGCCGCGCACGCCGGCCGGCGCCTGCGCGCCTTCGAATTCCGCGACGAATGGAAAAAGACCGTCCCTCAGGGAGTCCCCGCGTGTTGACCTTTCAAGAGATCGTCCTTGAGCTGCAGAATTTCTGGTCGAAGCAGGGCTGCGCCATCGTCCAGCCCTACGACCTCGAGAAGGGCGCGGGCACGTTCAACCCCGCGACCTTCTTCGGCGCCCTGACGTCCGCACCGGCGCGCTTCGCTTACATCGAGCCCTGCCGCCGTCCCGCCGACGGACGCTACGGCGAGAACCCCAACCGCCTCGGCAAGTACTACCAGTTCCAGGTCATCATGAAGCCCGTCCCCAGCGGCATCACCGACACCTATCAGAAGTCGCTCAAGGCGATCGGCCTCGACCCGAAGAAGCACGACCTGCGCTGGATCGAGGACGACTGGGAGTCCCCCACGCTCGGAGCCTCCGGCGTGGGCTGGGAGGTCTGGCTCGACGGCATGGAGATCACCCAGTTCACCTACTTCCAGCAGATGGGCTCCATGCCGCTGTCGCCGGTCTCCGTTGAGCTCACCTACGGCCTCGAGCGCATCGCGATGTACCTGCAGAACAAGAACTCCGTGTACGACCTCGACTATGGCGGCGGGCTGACCTACGGCGACCTGCATAAGCCGCAGGAGCGCGAGCTGTCCCGCTATTCCTTTGAAACAGCGGACGTGGCGCTTCTATCCCGGCATTTCAACGAATGGGAAGCCGAGGGAGTGCGTCTCGCCGGATTCGGCGATCCGATCCCGGCGTACGACTGCGTCGTGCGCGCGTCGCACCTGTTCAACACGCTGGAAGCCCGAGGTGCCATCTCCGTGACCGAGCGCGCCCACTACATCGGCCGCATCCGCAACCTCGCCCGCAAGGTGATGGAGCTGTACATCGAGAAGAACACGCCGAAAGAACCGGCGGCGGCGAAATAACATGGCCAAGAAAACCAAGCTGAACGACTTTCTTCTCGATATCCACACCGAGCCCTTCCCCGCGCGCTTCGTCCCCCCCGCGCTCGACCAGCTCAAGCTCAACGCCGTGAAGTGGCTTGATGGAAGGATCGATCACGGCGACATCGCCGTCGCCGGGACTTTGCGCCATCTGATCCTGACCGTCAAGGGCGTTGCCGCCAAAGGCAACGATAAGACCGAGCGCTTCAAGGGCCCCAAGGTGGGCGCCCCCGCGCCCGCATTGGAAGGCTTCGCGCGCAAATACGGGATCGAGGCCGCCGCGCTCATCCCCGAGGGCGGCATCCTCTACGCCGAGGTCCACTCGAAAGGCGAGCCCGCCTCCGTCCTGTTCCAGGCGATGATCCCCGACCTCATGAAGTCGCTCCAGTTTCCGAAGTTCATGACCTGGGAGGAGACCGGCTTCAAGTTCGGACGCCCTCTGCGGGCCATCACCGCTCTTCTCGGCGATAAGATCGTCGCCGTCTCGGTGGCCGGCGTGAAATCCGGCCGCTCGGTGTACGGCCATCCCGTCCTTGCCAAGGCGCCCGTGACCCTGAAAGATCCGTCGAAGCACTCGGCCGCTTTGCGCCAGGGCCTCGTCATCGTCGACCCTGCGGAGCGGCGTGAGTACCTCCTCAAGGCCCTCGCCCAGGCGACGAAGCCGACCGGCGGCGTGACCGAGCCCGATGAGGACATCATCGACGAGACCGTGTTCATGGTCGAGCACCCCGTCCCCGTGCTGGGCAAGCTCCGCGACGAGCATATGAAGCTTCCCGCCGAGCTCCTCAAGCTGGTGATGAAGAAGCAGCTGAAGTTCTTCCCGGTGGTGACGAAGGACGGCCTGCTCCATCCTTACTTCGTGGGCGTGCGCGACGGCCTGTCCTCGGGCAACGAGCTCGTGCGCGCGGGCTATCAGCGCGTGCTCGAGGCGCGCTTCAACGACGCCGCCTTCTTCGTGGGGCGCGACACCGCGTCCACTCTCGAGAGCAAGCTGCCGCTCCTCGACCGCGTCACCTATCAAAAGGCGCTCGGCTCCATGTCCCAGAAGGCGGCGCGCGTGTCGGCGCTGGCCGCCTGGATCGGCGAACGTCTGCGCCAGACCGCTCCGGTGGATGAACAAGCTGTCTTGCGTGCCGCGAAGCTCGTCTACGCCGACCTCGTCACCGATGTCGTGAAAGAATTCCCCGAGCTTCAGGGGCACATGGGCGGCGTTTACGCGCGCAAAGACGGCGAGAGCGAGAAGGTGGCGCTCGCCATCGAGCAGTTCTACTATCCCATAGCCGCGAAATCCCCCGCCCCGGCGACCGCCGAGGCGGCCGTCGTCTCTCTGGCGGGCAAGCTCGACAGCCTCGCGGGCTGCTTCGCCGCGGGCATGATCCCCACCGGCTCGGCCGATCCGTACGCGCTGCGCCGTCAGGCCTTGGGCCTCATCCGCATCGTGCTCGAGAAGCAGCTTCCGCTCGATCTCGACGAGGCGATCGCCCACGCCCTGTCGCTTCAGCCCGTCGCGGCGCCGGAGCCCGCGAAGCTCGCCCTGCAGCTCTCCGACTTCGTCTGGGGCCGCGCGCAGTCCCTGTTCGAAGACCTGAAGTACGCCGTCGACGAGGTCCGCTCCGTGCGCGTCGGCGCGCTGAAGAACTTCCCCAACGCCTTCCTGCGTCTGGCAGCGCTTCGCGCCGTCCGGCGCGACCCGGCCTTCGACTCCCTGGCGGCCGCGTTCAAGCGCGCCTCCAATATCCTCAAGCAGGCGAAGGTCGAGGACGGCGCGGCGCCCGACCGCGCGCTTCTGCGCGAGCAGGCGGACTACGACCTCTATGACGCGCTCGTCTCCGCCGAAGGCGCGGCCAACGACCGCATCGTGCGCGGCGACTTCGAGGGCGGCCTCAAGTCCCTCGTCTCCGTGAAGCCGCACCTCGACCAGTTCTTCGAGAAGGTCATGGTGATGATCGAGGATGAGGGGCTCAAGCGGCAGCGACTGGCGCTCCTGAGCAAGCTCGTGCGCGCCTTCCGCCGCGTCGCCGACCTGTCCGAGATCCAGGCCTCCGCTTCCTGATGCGTCGCCTGGCGTTCGTCGCCGCGGCGTTTCTCGTTGGATGCCGCACCGTCCCGACCGAGATGCGCGTGCTGGTCGAGCCTCCGGCGTACTCCGTCGAGATCTCCTCCACGCTCGGCCTCGGCCTGACCCCGATCGCGGAGTCTCCGCCCGGCATGAAGGTCCGGTATCGCTGGAGCGCGGACGCGGGCTATTTCCTCACCCAGAAGGAAACCACGAACGAGATCCTCGATCTCGGCCGCGCGACCGTGACCTCAGGCGGGAAGCTGTTCTGGTCCTACGACCTGGAAGAGATGAGCGTCCTTTCGGACCGGCCGGTCGCGATCACCGTCGTGACCGAGAACGTGAAGAACGGCAAAGAGGTCGCCCGCACCGAGATGGCCTTGATCTGGGATGGCCAGTACTTCCGGGTCAAGCACTAGCCGACGACGACGCTCGTCATCGCCATCGCGTTCTCCACGATCTCGTTGAAGAAGGCGGGCTTCTCCCCCCTGTCGCTGAAGCGCCAGGATATAGAGCAGGGGCAGGTAATGCTCGGGCGTGGGGATGGCGAGCTCCGCGTCGGGCCCGAGCGCGTCGTATTCCGCGAGCGTCGCGAAGTCTCCGGCCAGTATGAGCGCCTTGACCTTCGCGTCGAAGCGCGCGGCCCACTCGTAAGGCTCGCGGCGGCTGGGATCGTACATCCCGAGATTGTGGACGATGTTCCCGCTGCCGAGCACGAGGATGCTCTCGTCGCGCAACGGCGCCAGCTTCTTCGCGAGCTCGAGATGCTCGGGCCCCGAGCGCGTCGCGTCGAGGCTCAGCTGCACGACGGGGATGCTCGCGTCCGGATACATCGCGACGAGCACGCTCCACGCGCCGTGATCGAGGCCGCGCCTCGGATCGAGCGCCGCGGCCTCCGGCTTGAGCAGCTCCGCGACGCGCCCCGCGAGCGCGGGGCTTCCCGGCGCGGGATAGAGCATCTCGTGCAGCTCACGCGGAAAGCCGCCGAAGTCGTGGATGGTCTCGGGCTTATTTGAGGCGGTGACCGCGACGCCCTCGGTCTCCCAATGGGCGGAGACGCACAGGATCGCCTTGGGCTTGGGCAGGCGCGCGCCCAGGTCGGCCCACGCGCGGCGGACGGCGGTGTCCTCGAGGGCGTTCATCGGGGACCCGTGGCCGGCGAAGACGGCGGGGAAGACGCTCATGGGATAAGAATGGCTAAGTGTTCCGCTCGCGGTCAATGGGATTGCGCTCTACTTCCTATTGTTCGCGACGAGGTCCGCCGCGTAGCCGACCGCCGTCCACGTAAGCACGGCCGAGACGGCGTGGCCGATGAGGCTTCCGGCGAACAGCCCGATCGGCGTCAGCAGGAAAATCACGGGGCTGAGCACGATCAGCAGGGGCATCGCCGAATAGCCGGCGAGCCGCGTGCAGAAGCCTTGGTGCTCGGGCGGGACGTTGAGGAGGCAGGCGCCGAGAATGACGCCTACGAGGAAGCCACCGAGTGTAAGCCTTCGGCGCCGCATGATAAGAAGTGTAATACAGGGGCCGGTCTCCTACCATGATTGCGGTTATACTCCGGCCGCGGAGACGTGTTAAAGCCCGGCGCGGACGCGCCAGCCGGCCTTCGCGATGGGCATCCGTCGCCCCACCCCGAACGCCTTCGAGGAGATCTTGATCGACGGCGGCGCCTGGCGGCGCTTGAACTCGCTCCAGTCCATGCGGTCGAGCAAGGTCTCCGCGACGGCGCGGTCACCGACGGCGCGGGCCACGCGGCCCGGCTCGAGGCGCGACTGCACCCAGGCCTCGAGCGCGTCATCCACCTGATCGTACGGCGGCAGGTCGTCCTGATCCTTTTGATCCGGCTTCAGCTCAGCCGACGGCGCCTTCGAGATCGAATTGGAAGGGATGATCTCCCGGTCGGAGTTGAGCCAGCCGGCGAGCTCGTAGACGAGGCGCTTGGGCGCGTCGGCCAAAGGCGCCAACGCGCCGCACATGTCTCCGTACAGGGTGCAGTAGCCGACCGCGAGCTCGGACTTGTTGCCGGTCGTGAGCACGAAGCCGCGGTGGGACTTGTTGGCGAGGCCCATCAGGATGACGCCGCGCGCGCGCGCCTGCAGGTTCTGCTCGGCCAGATCAGGGGTGCCTTTCCCCCATTTGTCGCCGAGCGTTTGAAGGAGCGCGTCGTAAACGCCGGCGATGGGTGCTGTGCGCAGCTCGATGCCCAGATTCTTCGCGAGCGCCTTCGCGTCGTCGAGGCTCCCCTGCGAGGAATAGGCGGAGGGCATGGTCACGCCCACGACGCGGTGGGGCCCAAGCGCGCGTATCGCGAGCGCCGCGCAGACGGCGGAGTCGATGCCGCCCGACAGGCCGATGAACGCGGTCTGCAGGCCGCACTTGAGCGCGAAGTCCTTGATGCCGAGGGTGAGGATCTCTCCGACCTGGCCGATGGCGGACGGCTCGGGCGCGATCGTCGCCCCCTCCCAGGTCTTCGTGTCGATGATCAGGAGGTCCTGGGCGGCGAAGGCGGCGCGGGCGCGGAGCTTGCCCTTGGCGTCGTAGACGAGGCTGCCGCCGTCGAAGACGATCTCGTCGTTGCCGCCGACCGCGTTGCAGTAGAACAGCGGCTTTTTGAGGCGCTTGGCGTGCTCGGCGAGGAGCTTCTTGCGCACCTCGGTCTTGCCGCGCAGGAACGGGGACGCCGAGAGGTTCAGCAGCAGGTCGGCGCCGGCCTTGGCCTGCGCGGCGACCGGGTCGGTCTTATAAAGTCGACGCGAAGCGTTCGGGTCCTTGGCCCAGGCGTCCTCGCAGATCGTGACGCCGAGCTTGAGTCCTCCCCAGGCGATCGGTTTGTTCTCGGAGGCGGGCGCGAAGTAGCGAGCCTCGTCGAAGACGTCGTAGGTCGGCAGGAGCGTCTTGTGGCGGATCGCGACGATCCTGCCGTTGTGTAAAAGTGCTGCGGAGTTGCGCACGGGCTTGCCGATCTTGAGCTTGCTGCGAGAGACGAAGCCGACGAGCGCCGCGGTGCCGCGGACCTTTTTGGCGAGGGCGGCGAGGGCCTTCTCGTTGGCGTCGGCGAAGCCGGGCTCCTCCCACAGGTCGAGCGCCGGATAGCCTCCGAGGGTCTGCTCGGGGAAGACGACGAGGGCGGCTCCCTGGCGGCAGGCCTCGTCGAGCGCGGAGAGGATCTTCTCTGAATTGCCGCGAAGGTCGCCGACCGTCGTGTCGACCTGGGCGAGCGCGATCTTCATGCTAGGCCCCCGCCGTTTCACAGGCCGAGGCGAAGATGTTCCCCGCGCCCATGAAGTCCTGATCGATGGCTTGCTTGATGTCATCGCAGGCGTGCCGGCCCGCGAGCTTGGCGACGGGGGCGAATCCTTCCATCGCCCAGGTCATGAGCTCGGCGGGGTCCTGATCCGTTTCCACGGCGACGGCGTTCATCTGGCTGAGGATCGCGACGGCGGTGCCCGCGAGATCCTTCCCGAGCAGGAGGATGCCCGACATGAGGCCCCGGCAGGTGGCGACGACGCTGTCGCGCGGAGCCTGCCGGGCTTGCGTGCCGATGATGGCCTTCGTGACGAACTGGCGCGCGATCTCACCCGCGCCGGCGGGCGCGTCCGCGGCGCCTTTGAGGCGCTCGACGACGATCTCCTGCGCGAGCTTTTCGAGGTTGAAATCGTCCATGCGGGTCCGATTGTACCATCTTGCGCGGAGGGAGTCTGGGTGGTACACTCCCGCCTAGTGAGACGCCTCGCTTTTGCTTTCGCCGTGGCCGGCCTTGTGGCCTGTACGACCTTGCCCCCGCCGCAGCCGACTTCGCTCGATCAGAGTATGCTCATCGCGCGCGTGGGGGCGCGCGGGGCGCTCTTTACCAAGTCGATCAAATGGGCCGATTCGGCGAGCCTTGTCGAGGTCGATGCCACGGGCGCCCCTGTCCCCGGGCCGCGTATCGTGTCCGGGTTCGCCGCGAACGGCTACGTGGTCTTTCTCGGCATGACGGCCGGGCGCTACGTTCTGCGCACTGCGTCGTTTCCCGCGCGCGGCGCGCGTTATCATCTGATCATTCCCCGGGAAGGCGAGGGTAAGCGCGCCGTAGTCCTTAGACGTGGTACCGCGGCGTATCTTGGGAACTTCGTATTTGAATCTCGCTGGCCTGAGCTCGGCGATGCGCTGGAGCGCGCGGCGTGGATCGTCGGCCATTGGCTGGCGCCGTTCTTAAGAAGGCCGTTGCTGCCGCGCGACACGGGCACGCCCGTCTTTGATACGGGACCGATTCAAGAGGCGCGCGGCCTGCACGCGGTGCGCGCCGCTCTAGCGGGGACGCAGTGGAGCACCCTCATCGCCGAGCGCCTGCGAGAGCTGGGCGCGGCGGAGCCTGCGAAGGTCGCGGGCGCACTGCGCTCGCGGGAGATCCCCCTGCGCGAAGAGCCATTTTTGTCCTGGCGCGATACGCTGAAATGGGGCGAGCCGCGCCGGGCACCCTCCGGTATCGCGTGGCGCCGGCCAGGCGGCGAAGCGCAGATCGCCGTGTTCTTCACGACGGCCTCCGCGCCCGGCTTCGCGGGCTGGGACGCGGCCGTCTCCGAGCTGCGGCAGTCGACGTTGGCCAGCGTCGAGGACCGGGGCGGCGTTTATGAGGTGCGCGTCGCGACGCGGGCCGGGCTCGCCGCGCGCACGACGAAGTATCAATATCCCGAAGGCGTGCTGGTCGGGAGCAAGACGTCCGTGGTGGTGACCGAGACGACCTTGGTGCCCGACGGATACGGGCTCTTCACCGCGCGCTTGCGCGCGCCGCGCGGCGAGTTCGACGCGGCGCTGCCGGCCTATCGGGAGTTCCTGCTTCAGCTCGTGCTGGGCCCGCCCCCGCCCAAGGCCGGACCGAAGCAGGAAGCCGTGCTGCCCTTTCAGGCCACTCCATGAGCCACGACGACCGGCGTATCGGCGCGAGGCTTTTGACCGAGCTCAACGTCGTGCTGAGCCCGTCCGGCGGCGGCGCGCCCATCGACGACCGGGCGACCGCCCACGACGTCTCGATCAAGGGCTTCAAGGTGGAGACGCAGTCGCAGCTTGCGGAGGGCACGACGGTGTCCTTCACCCTCGAGCTCCCGATGGGTGAAAGCGTTACAGGCGAGGGTAAGATCGTCTGGAGCAACCGCGAGACGTTCGCGACCTGGGCCGGCGTCGAGATCGTATCGATGCCCTGGAGCGACAAGCGGCGCCTCAATAAGCTGCTGAACCCGGACACCGTGAACTGGGAGCGTCTCTCGAGCCTCATAGTCACTTTGGTGATGGTGCTGACCGTCCTAGCCGCGGCTCACCGCATCATCTACAGCGCGCAGCTGCGCGGCCTGGTCGGGGCGCTCGCTCCGAAGATCATCGCGCTGTTCGTGATGGGGTGGGCTTTGGTGAACCTTCTGAAGCGAAAGCGGCGCTAAAAGCCTTCGCGGCAGCGCGGGTCCATCGCGTCGCGCAGGAACAGCCGCGCGCCGGTCCCGCGCAGGATGAAGCCCCAGCGTTCGTGCCCCCACATGGGCTCGCCGCGCGTGTAGGCGAGAAGGAAGGGGCTTCCCTTCCCTCCGGGATCATAGGCGACGAAGCTCAGCTGGGTGGTCTCGCTCATGAGGTCGTGCGGCATCTCGGCGCAGCGTCCGATGAGGCGGTCGCCGTCGGCCAGGCGCAGGCAGCGGCGGTGGGACGAGGAGATCTGGGCGTCGGTGATCAGGGCGGTCGGAGCTTTGAGCCCGGCGACGGGCGGGTGCGCCGCGAAATCGATCTTCATGGCGATCTTCTCCGCCTTCGGGTCGGCGAGGAACGCGGCGGAGCCCTCGTCATCCGCGCGGAAGCGGTAGGCGCCCGACCTCCCCTCCTGCAGCGCCGCCGCGGTGAGCGTCGAGCCGAGCAGGCGGTACAGCGGCTCGTCCACCTTGTTCTCGAGCGCGTCGTAGCGCGCGCGAGAGCCCTTCATCTGAAAATCATCCGGGACCTTGATCGCCATCACGGGCTCGCCGACGGTGGCGCGCGGGCCCTTGAGCAGAGCCGCGCGCAGCTTCAGCGGCTTCTTATTGCGGCACCCGCCGCCGTAGGTCGCGGACGTGCGGCCGACGACGAACAGGTCGGCGCCGATGCTGCCGACGATGAGGAATTTGGAGCCCGGCATCAGGTCTGTTGTTTTCCCCGATTTGCGCGGCTTGTCGAAGATCACCCACTGGTTCCCGGATTTGTACACGGGGAACAGGCCGCGCGCGCCGTACTCGTCCTGCGCGGCGGACGAGGGCGCGAGGGCCATGACGGCGAGCAGGACGAGGGCGAGTCTCAGCATCTCGTCCAAGAATATCAAATCCCGCGCGGCAGGCGCAGCCCGGCGGGCGCTCGCGGACGGTGGCGCGGGAGCTCGTGCTCGAGCCACTCCCCGAGCTCCGCGCCGGTGCGCGCGTCGTAGAGCACCGCGCCCGCTCCGGGCGTGATCACCGCGGCCTTCGAGAAATCGGCGCTGTACACGAGCTCGACGCCGTCCGCGAGCCGTATCAGCCCCTCCGCGTCCCAGTCCGAGAAGCGCCGCCAGCTCCACAGCTCGCCGTCGTGCAGCGCGAACCAGACTCCGCGCTGCTTGCTCCACCACAGCCCTTGATGGCGCAGCAGCGGGGCCTCCTCCGCCGTGCGGACGGCCCACCAGCGCGTTTCCTCCTTCCACAGCCACAGCCAGCGGGCGTCGGAGATGATCCCCCGCGCCGCGCCTTCGTGCCACCGCGGCCCTTCGTCCCAGTGCCGAGCGCGCCGGCGGCATTCGGCCCCGGCGCGGCGCGGGTCCAAGGCCTCGATCCGGTCGAGCTCGTAGGGACGCACGGGGACCGGAGAGCCGTCGGGCAGCAGCAACGGTCGGCGGCCTTTCAGCTTTGAGAGATCGGGCGTGGCGATGGACGCAGGCGGTGGGCGCAGGGCGCCGCGGCCGAGCAAGGTCGACAGGAGCAGGGGCCGGGCGCGGCGCCGCAGGGCGGCCTTCCTCGGAGGGCGCGTCGCGCGGCGCGGCGGCCGGAACAGCGGGAATGAGCGCGTGCGTCGTCGTGTCCACGCGGCCCTGTCGGAGCGTGTTCCGGCAGGCCGCGGCTCCACCGTGGGCCGGCCCGGCTCGTCGTCGTCGTCGGAGGCGGCGGGGCCTTGGGCGAGAGGCACGCGGCGGGGGATCGGGCGCGTGCGACCGTCCGTCGGAGTTCTCAGTCGCGGCGTGACGGGCGCGAGGCCGCGGCGCCGGCTTGCGGCGTGAAGAATGCTCGAGACGGTCGTATGGACGGGGTCCGTCTCGGCGGCGGACGGAGACTCGCGCAGCGTCCGGCCATGATGCGGCGCGGAGCTCGATACGCTCGCTGCGGACGTGGCCCGTGCCCCGGTCAGGAACGAGCGATCCGCGAGCGCGTCGCGCCAGACGTCCTTCTCCACCGCCGGGTGCGGCTTTACGGCATACCCGGCGGAGGCAGCGGACGCCGGCGCGAGCCCGGGAGCCGGCGGCCACGCGATCGTGGCGGCGAGCGTCGCGCCCGGCCGGGGCTGTGAGGCGCGCGATCCGGGGGTCAGCTCGGGGATCTGCTGGGGCCGGTACAGCGCCAGCCCGACGCCGATCAGGGCGGCGGCGATGGCGGCCGGTCCGGCGCGTCGTCGAGCTTCCATGCCGCGATGATGTCCCCTGGCGCGCGTGAAAGTCAGGGCCGAGGGCCCCATGGCATGCCTAGGCCTAAAGACCTAGGAGGGCCGGCCTCGGGACGTTCGCTCCCCGCCTACTTACGGATTGTAAGTAGGTCGATGGGGATGGGGCTGCCCGAACGGGAGGCAGACTTGTCTTTGTAACACCCCCCTCCTATACTCCAAGGACCCATGGATCCGCTCCACTCCTGGAAGGATGACTTCAGCCGCGAGGTCGAAGAGGTTCTCGCGTCCCGCTCGCGTTCCCAGGAACGCGGCGACGATGCTCCCGTCGAAGGCTTCGGCGGCCGCATCGCGGATCTGGTCATCCCTCCCGCCGGCACCTATGCCGAACTTCGAGAGGCGCTGAAGAAGCTTGAGCTCGCCGAGGGCGTGGCCCGCGAGTCGCAGGAGCGGCTCGCGGCCATGGAGACGCGATTCGAGCACGAACGCGAGGCCCGTGAGCGCATGAAGGACGGAGCCGCCCGGATCGCCGCCATGCTGCGCGACGAGCGCGCGGCCAGCGGAGAGGTCCGGGCCGAGGCGGAGAAGGCCCGCCGGGACGTCGAGGCGGCGGATGTGAGGCTCGCCGCGGCGCGGCTGGAGGCCGATCATGGCGCGGCCCGCGCCGAAGACTGGGAGCGCGAGGCAATGGGCCGCCTGCGCGCGGCGCGCGAGCTTCAGGCGCGCCTTGACCGCATGCTGCTCGAGTCCGACTCGAAGGATGCCGAAGCGGCGTCGCTACGCGCCCGGCTCGACGCGGCGGTGAGCCGCGTGCAGGCGAGCGAGTCGGAGTTCGCGGTCTCGCGGGCGAACGCCGCCTCACGGGAGTCCCTCGCGTCGCGCCTCGAGCTCGAGCGCGCCGAGGCCCAGCGCGAGGCGGACACCGCGGCGGGCCATACCATGCGCGCCGAGGCGTCGGAGCGCGCAGCGCTGGCGCGCGCGGCGGCGCTCGATGCCGAGGTGCGTGCGCTGAGCGCGAGCTCCGCCGCGTTCGAGCGCGAGGCGCGCAATCTCGTGTCGGAGATCTCGAAGGCGCGCGAGGCGGCGGCCGGCGCGCAGGTCCGCGAGTCCGTGTCCGCGCAGGCGCTCGCGGCCGAGCGCGCGCGCGTTCAGTCCGAGAGCGCGGCGATGATGGAGCGCTCCGAGGCCCTGCGTGCGGATGGCGAGCGGGCTCTCGATCGCGCCCGGCGGCTCGAGGCCGAGATCCCGGTCCGTCTCGAGGCGGCCCTGCGCGAGGAGCGCGAACGGCTCAACGTCGAGCGCGAAGCGGCCGATGAGGAGCTTCAACTCGCCCGCCAGGCGCGTCGCGACGCGGCCGCCCGCGTGGCCGACACCGAGATACTCCTCAATGAGGCCCGTGCCGGCGCGATGCGGGACGCCCGCGAGCAAGGCCAGGCGGCCTACGCCCAGGGGCTGAGCGTCGCCCAGTCCCACGCCGAGCACGCGGAGCGCGCGCTCGAGGCGTCCCGCCGCGCCGAGTCCGCCGCCTCGGAAAAGGCGCGCGCCTCGATCGCCGCCCTCGGCGAGTACCGAGACCGGATGCGCGAGGAGGTCATGCGCCTCGCCGCGGCGACAAAAGAGGAGCGCGACCGCGGCGACGCCGCTGTGGCCGCCGCCCGCCGGGCCGAGACCCAGTCCCAGGCCCGTCTGGCCGGAGAGCTCGCCCGCCGCGAAGCGGCCTTGGAGGAAGAGCGCGCGATCCTGCGCGCGCAATTCGAGGATAGCCGCGCCAAGCTCGAGGATGAGATGGACGCCGAACGCCGCGCCCTGCGCGAGCGCTGGAAGGAGCAGACCGAGGCGCTCGACCTCCTGCGCAAGGATCTGGAACGTGGACGCCCCGGAGCCTAAGCCCGCTGTTGACTCTCACTCCCCCCCTCCGCCAGCCGCGGCGGAGGCGGACGCTCTGGATGCCGTGCGCCTCGAGGTGCGCGTCGAGGAGCTCGAGCGCCGTCTGCGCGCGCGCTCCATCGAGCTCGAGACCGAGCTCAAGTCCAAGGAGCGCCTGCGCGAGCGCGTGCGCGAGCTCACGTCGCGCGTCGACGAGCTTCAGGACACCGCCTCCGCGCTGCACCGCGAGGCCGCGTCCTCTTCGTCCCTCGCCCGCGAGCTTGACGAGACCCTGAAGGTCGCCGCCGAGGCCCGTGCCCAGCTTGGTGCCGCCCTCGAGGCCGAGCGCAACCGCCGCATCGACCTGGAAGCCGAGCTGTCCGCGACCGAGGGCTCGCTCACGGCCCGCGCCTCCGCGCTCGAGGGCGACCTGGCGCGCCTCGGCGACGAGCGCACGGCTCTGCTCGCGCGCGCCGGCACGGCTGAATCCGGCGCCTCCGCTGTCGCCGAAGAGCTGTTGCGCGCCCGCGAGGAAGCCCGTGCGCGGGCTCTCAAGGCCGAGCTCGAGGCCGCCGATGCCCTCGCCCGTCACGCCGACGCCCTCGTGGCCGAGCGCGAGCGCCGCCTCGCGGCCGAGGCCGAGCTGTCCGCGACCGAGCGCTCTCTCCTGGCCCGCGCCTCCGTGCTCGAGGGCGACCTCAAGCGTCTGTCCGAGGAGCGCGCCGCGCTTCTCGTGCGAGCCGGCGCGGCCGAGGAAGGCGCGGCCCGCGTCTCAACTGAGCTGGCCCTGGCCCGCGAGGAGTCGCGCGCGTTCGCGGCGACGGCGGCGGCTCAGGCCGAGCTGGCGCGCAAGCGCGAGGAGGAGCTCGCCACCACTCGCCGCAACATCGCGCTGCTGCGGCAGAAGACCACGGGCAATGAGGCCCACATCGAGTCCTTGCGCGCTGATCTCGAGCATGCGACCGCCGCCGCGAAGGCGCTCGAGGACGAGGGGCGCGGCCGGCGCGTCGAGCTTGAGGCCGCCGCTAACCGGCGCCTGGAGCTTGAGGCCGCGCAGAAGTCCGTGCTCGCGGAGCTGGCTCAGTCCCGCGCCGCTCATGACGCCACGATCGCCTCCACCGCCGAGGCGCGCGCGGCGTATGAAGCCATGTCCTTGCGCGTTGACAAGAACGATTCCGAGCTGCTCGCTTCACGCGCTCGCGTCGAGGAGCTGAGCCGCGCGATGGCCGCCTCGCAGGCCTCGCTCGAGCAGTCCCGCCTGCTGACCCGCCGCAGCGAGGACGAAGCCCGCCGTCTGCAGGCCGTGATCGAGGGCCTGCAGAAGACCTTCGATGAGCGCCAGGCCGCGGCCGAAGATAAATCGCGTCTGGCGATCGAGAGCGCGGAGCAGATCCGCCGCGAGGGCGTCGAGGCCTTCGAGAAGGCTCATGAGGCGCAGCTCCGCCAGGACATCGAAGGCGAGCGCGTTCAGAGGGAGCTCGCCGCGGGCATGCGCCGGTTCTCCGTCGAGACCGAGCAGGTCAAAGCCAAGGCCGAGAAGCTCAAGCAGGAGCTGCGCGCCCGCGCCGACCGCGAGGTGGCCGAGATGCGCCTCGCCCTCGACGAAGAGCGCGCCCGCCTCTACGCCGACATCGAGGCCGAGCGCGAAGCCCGAGGCAAGCGCGCCGCCCAAGCCCCCGCCGAAGACCCCGCTCAGCGAGGACGGGACATCGGCGAAGCTCGCCGGCGCGAGATCTCCAGCGAGCTCGAGGGCTACCTCACCCCGCCGTCGAAGACGCCCCGCGTCGCTCCGCCCGCATCAGAGATCGCGAAGCCGGACTCAGCCCCGCCTTCCTCCCCCTTCCGCTGGGACGCCGAGCTGAGATTGCTCCTCTATGTCCTGATCGGCGTCTGCCTGGTGGTCGCCGTCGTCGCGGGCGTCGCCTTCTATCAGGGTTAGCTCCCCGTCTGTCGGGTAGTCCTCAATCGCTGTGCAGTCGTGGCACGGGAGGCCGCCCGATAACCTAGGGTCGGCGCGATCTAAAAGTTATCCCCCGCGCTTCCAACGTTGGAAACGCTGGGGATAACCTCTCATCGTCATTCCCCGCAATTCGGCGGAGGTCGCGCCGTACGAGCTCAGATGAGGCGCGACCGTCGCCGCGGCAGGATCTCTAGTCGGCGGCGCGTGGAGGGCTGTGGTAGCCGGCCTTCTTCACGAGGGCTTCGCGCTCGGCCACGGCCAGGTCCTCGCGCGCCATCTCGCGGACGAGTTCGTCGAAGCTGACGCGCGGCTTCCAGCCGAGCTCCTTGCGCGCTTTCTTCGCGTCGCCGAGCAAGGTCTCCACCTCGGTCGGGCGCAGGTAGCGTGGATCGAGGGCCACGATGGTCTTGCCGGTCCTGCGGTCCACCCCGTGCTCCGCCTTTCCCTTCCCCTTCCACACGAGATCGAAGCCGAGCTCGGAGGCGGCGGCCTCGACGAATTGGCGCACGGAGTTCTGCCGGCCCGTCGCGGCGACGTAGTCGCGCGGCTTCGTCTTCTGGAGCATCAGCCACATCATCTCGACGAAATCCCGGGCGTGGCCCCAGTCGCGCTTGGCGTCCAGGTTCCCGAGCCAGATCTTCTCATCGAGGCCGAGCTTGATGCGCGCCAGGCCGCGCGTGATCTTGCGCGTCACGAAGGTCTCGCCGCGGCGAGGGCTTTCGTGATTGAAAAGAATGCCGTTGCACGCGTAGATGCCGTAGGCCTCGCGGTAGTTGACGGTGATCCAGTACGCGTACAGCTTGGCCACGCCGTAGGGAGAGCGCGGGTAAAAAGGCGTCGTCTCGCGCTGCGGCGTTTCCGCCACCTTGCCGAAAAGCTCCGAGGTCGAGGCCTGATAGAACTTGGTCTTCTTCGCCCAGCCGAGCGTACGGATCGCCTCGAGCAGGCGCAGGGTCCCGAGCGCGTCCACGTTCGCCGTGTACTCGGGCTCCTGGAAGCTGACGGCCACGTGGCTTTGCGCTCCCAGGTTGTAGATCTCGTCGGGCTTGACGAGCTGGAGCACGCGCAGGAGGCTCGAGGTGTCGGTCAGGTCTCCGTAATGCAGGAGGAAGCGAAGCTTCTTCTCGTGCGGGTCCTGGAACAGGTGATCGATGCGGTCGGTGTTGAAGAGCGAGGCGCGGCGCTTGATGCCGTGCACCTCATAGCCCTTCTTAAGGAGGAACTCCGCGAGGTAGGAGCCGTCCTGTCCGGTGATGCCGGTGATGAGCGCCTTCTTCATGGCGTGTATTTAAGCAAAGATAAAAGGTGCCAGGCCTACCGGTAGTTACAGTAGGCCTGACACCAAGTGCGCGCGTTAAGGCTTGGGCAGGAAGTAGGGCACGCCCGGGGCGAGGGCCACGGGGGTGCCGGTCGAGAGCGTGACGAGGACCGAGCCGGAGGAGACCTCGATCGACGCGACCGCGCGGGTGGAGACCGAGAACTTGAAGGCGGAGCCTTCTGCCGCAGCGACGGTGGTCTTGCCGTTGCGGAACTCCGCCGAGCCGAAGACCATCGTCACGGCGGTGTCGGAGACGACGGGCGGCTTCGGGGATTCGGAGGTCGCGCGCACGCTCCCGCCCCAGCCGGCGAGATCCATCGTGCCGTCGAGCTTGGTCACGCACAAGGTGCGGGTGCAGGGCTTGGGCCCGGCGCAGGCGGCGAGGAGAACGAGACCGGCGAGGAGCAGTCGAGGCATCCCGGCTATCTTAGTACATCGAGCCGCTCGGGGTCACGGCCTCGTTGTAAGAGGGAAGCTCGAGCTGGACTCCAGCAGGCCGGCGCAGGTCGGTGACCTTCGAGTGGTAGAACAGGACGACCTTGCGGACGTAGGCGCGGGTCGAGGGGTAGAGCTTCCTCTTGGTCAGGAAGCTGGGGCCCGCGTGGTAGGCGGCGATCACGCGCTGGACCACCCACATCGGCGCGTCGGTGTAGCGCACGCCCTTGAGATTGAAGATCCTCCACGCGGCCCTGAACAACACCTGGATGTAGGCGGCGCCGGCCTTCACTCCTGAGGCCGGATCAAAAAGCGTGGAAGCGGAGATGCCCATGCCCTGAGCGGTGGCCGGCATGACCTGCATGAGGCCGCGTGCGCCGGCGGGGGATACGGCCTTCGCGTCGAACTCGGACTCGGCGGCCATGATGGATTTCAGGAGGCGTGAATCGAGCTTGTAGATCTTCGCGTAGCGTAAGATCATCTCGTCCCAGCGGTCGGTCTTGCCGGGGTTAGCGAGCATGATCTTGAAGGTGCGGCGATAGGCCGGGGTCTCTTTGGGGACCGGCACCACGAGCTCCTGGTGGAGGCTTCCCGCGGCGGGGCGGCGGTAAAGTGTTTCAAGCCTCTTGTTCGGGGACCCGGCCTGTTCGAGGCGATCCGGGTCGGGGGCCACGATCCCGGCCGGACGGGCTTTGGCGGCGTCGAACATCAGATCGAGCCCATGGATGGCATCGACAAAGGCGGCGTGCT
>CAZIBN010000007.1:0-69363 GCA_964537395.1 uncultured Elusimicrobia bacterium | reverse complement strand
GTAGATCGCCTTGCCCGGGCCGATGCGGGAGATGTCGTTGGCGTTGACCTTCTGCAGGAACTTGAGGGCGTCCGGCCCGGTCACGAACACCTGGCCCATGTGGGAGACGTCAAAGAGGCCGCAGCGATGGCGCGTCGCCTCATGCTCCTTCATGACGGACTCATACTGGACCGGGAGCTCCCAGCCGTGAAAATCGACGATCTTGCCGCCCAGCTGCTTGTGGGAATCATACAGCGCGGTCCGTCGCGCGACCGTAGAGGTAGACATGACGCTAAATTAGCATTTCGGCCGCGGTCATTTCGACTTTCTCCCGGCCAGGATACGCTTGAGCATGTCTTTGTTGCCGGAGATCGCCTGAGCCTTGCTCCACGCATCCATCATCTCCGGCTTCAGGCCGAGGATCTCATACAGATTCCCCACATGGAGCCAGAAGTCGGCGGTTTTCTGGTAGTCGCGGTAGCTCGCCTCGCGAGTCTCGGCCATGCGTCGATTCTCTTCGTTCATCAGCGCGGCGTAGCCTTCACGAAGAAGGTTCAAGCCCCAGCCGCTCGAGCGCAGCAAGTCTCCCGCTCGTCGCCGTTCGGCCGGCGTCATCTCTTGAACGACCATTCTCAGCGCCGCCACCGACTCCTGGCGGCGGACGATATCGGCCTCGGTGATCACGGAGTATGACAGACCGACAAACAGCTCCGGACGCCGTTTCTCCGGCACGAACAGATAGAGGGAGACGTCGGGGCGGCGCGCCATCCTTACAAGGCGGCCGGGCCCGAACGCGCCTTGGATATCCCCGGAGGTGATGCCCCACATACGGCGCATTTCCGCCACCGTGCTGGGATCTTCCAAGACCTCGCCAAGGATGTATATCGGAATACCGAACTTGACGTGGTCCTCGATGTTGAACTTAAGGAGCGCCAGCCCCTCGCCTTTGGAGTTCGCCATGAAATAGTACTCAAGCACCTCGCGCGCGCGCCCCGCGACGCTCGGGATATAGACCTTCAGGTTCGAGTTCACCACGCCCGCGATGACGATGTACGAGCTTGGCACCGTATGCGCCTTGATGTACAGGGCCTGGTCATACGCGGCGTTGTTTTCGATCAGGCTTTGGGGCCAAAGGCCGGCTCGCGCATTCCAGGCCGCGAGCGCCGGCACGGCCGCGCCCAGCGCGTAGATAAGGCGCCGCCGCCGCGCGGGCTTCAGCGCCTTCAGGCGGGGGCCGGCCGCGACGGTGAGAAGCGCCAGCAGGCACGCGGCGGGGATCACCGCGAAGAACAGCCCACCGCACCAAAACGCGTTCAGGAACACGAAGCCCGCCCAGGCAAGCGCGAGCACGCAGGCCAGGTTCCTGCGGCGCTCGTCGAGCACCTTCCAGGCGCCGGACAAAGCACCCGCGACCGTGACCCAAAGCATCAACCCGACCGCCGCCGCCGTCCCCTCGGGAAGGAGAATGAAACCCCGCGCCGCTTCATTCCACGAGACCAGGCCTCGCCCCCACATCGTAAGCCCGCAGCGGTTCCAGAATCCGATGAACAGGCCGGCCCAGTAGCCGCGATCGTCGGGGAGGTAATATTCCGCCGTCCGGCTTGTGAGCGCCTCCAGGCCCTGGCCTCCGAAATGAAGGTAGTACGGGATCAGGATGATCCCGGAGGCGAGCCCGATCGCCGGCAGCATAAGCGACCGGCGAGAGGGGAAGGCGAGCCACAACGCCGCGAAAACAGCGGGCGCCAGGAACGCGCCGGCCACGTGGAACAAGACCGTCAAGGAGAACGCCGCGGCGAGATCGAGGGCGCGGGCGATCGAGGGAGCCTCGAGCAGGCGCGCCGCCGACCACAGCGTCCACAGCCCGCCGAAGGCGAGCAGCATGTACACCTGCCCCTCGGTCGCTCGCGTACCGAAGGTCCAGGACGCGCCGAGGATCGCCGCCCCGAGCACGGCGACGGAGTCGTCGTCGGCGAGCCGGCGCAGCAGGCCGCCGAACAGCCACAGCCCGGCGGCGCCCGCGAACGCATTGACGACCTGCACCAGACGGTACGCGCCGATGGGCACGCCAATGCCGGAGAGGGCGTCGCGGAGCAGTTGGAATGCCGGGTTGAAGAGCAGATGCCGAGGATTGTAGAGCGACAGGCGCCAATCCACGCCCTTGCGCTCGATGACGTCGGCGAACAGGACCCCGTCGAAGACGAAGGTCTTATCCGGGAGAAGCAGCCACAGAGTCAGGAAGCCCGCGGTGAGAAGGCCCGCCGCGATCAGGGCCGCGCGCCGCTCGACGCTCGGCGCCGGGATGGACATAAGCTCAAGCTAGCATTTCGAGAGAACGTCCAGAAGCGCCCTCGCCGGAGCATTCATGGTATGATGGCCTCCCGTTCACCCATGATGATCAACTACCGATTCAAATTTCCCGACGGCCAAGAGGACGCGTTCGCGGTCGATATCGACGCGGCGACCTTGGCCTACCAGGCGCCGGCCGACGCGACGCCGCCCGAATGGACGGCGCTCGGAAATCATCAATGCGGGAATTGTCCGCTGAAGGCGGAAGCCTCGCCGCGCTGCCCCGTGGCCGTGAACCTGGCGCCGGCGATCGACCGTTTTCTCAACCGCCTTTCCTACGAGGACGTCGAGGTCTGGGTGACCACGCCGGCGCGGGAATACCACAAGCGACTCAGCCTGCAGAAGGCGGTCAGCGGCCTGTTCGGCCTGATCATGGCCAGCAGCGGCTGCCCGATCCTGGACAAGCTCCGGCCGATGACCTTGACCCACCTGCCGTTCGCGGAGGTCGAGGAGACGCGCTACCGCACGATCTCGATGTACCTGTTCGCCCAGTTCTTCCGCGCCCGGAAGGGCCTTTCGGCGGACTGGGACTTGAGCGGCCTCGAGAAGATCGAGGGAGACATCGGCCAGGTCAACCGCGATTTCGTGGAACGCCTGCGCTCCCTGCCCATGAAGGACGCGAACCTGAACGCGATCGTCAGCCTGGACTGCTTCCTTTTGCCGACGGCGGCGCTGATGAGCCGTTCGCTTCAGAAGCTCGAGCGAATCTTCACTCCCTACCTCTGACCCTGCCGCCGGACTGCGCCCTCAGGCGCGGGAAAGCACGTCCAGCAGGGCGCGCGCCAGGCGGCGGCGCTCCACCATGTCGCTCCAGCGCAGCTCGGCCACGCGGCCCCCGTCATCGTCGTCGTAGGCGTGATGCACGCGCGCGCGGAGGAGCAGTCGATCGCCTCCAAGCTCGAACTGAACCAGAACAGTCTCGCCTTTCGTCAGGCGGGCCGCGGTGGACAGCTCGCATCCTCCCCCGGTGATCTCAAGCAGGCGGCCCCACGAGTCCTGGCGCGCGGAGGAGCCCGGGAAGCGCAGGAGGGCGGGGACGAGGAACGGCGCCTGCTTCATCGCGCCTCCTCTTTATGCCGGACCAGCCGAGCCGGCCCTTTGCCGTCGACCGCCTCGCCCACGGTCCAGAAGCGGGAGCCGTCCCAGGCCGCGCCCACCAGCTTATAGGCGCCCTCGGCGTATTCGGACAGCGGGATGGAATCGACGAAATCCTCCGGGTGATCGAGGCCGTGCCTCAGGAGCCGCCGGTTCACGGCATCGAGAGACCAGAGCGATCGCCCGTCATAAAGAAGGCCGGCCGGCTTGAGGCCGCGCCATTTATACGTCGCGATCACGCTGAGCTCTCGGTCCACGAGGTGCTTGCGCAGGACCTTCGCGCGCGCGTCCAGCGTCCACAGGTAGAGCCCGTCGAAGGCGAGGCCCGCCGAGTTGGGCGCGGCCTTGGGGTACCGCATCAACGGCGTCATCTTGTCGTCGCGCATGCGGCGGATGACGGTGCCGTCAGCCGAGACCGTCCACATCGCCTCGGTGGTGAACGCCGCGGCCACCGGCGTCTCGGCGGTCAAATGGCGCACGATCTGTACGGACGTGTCATTGGGAGATAACGAATAGAAAGACTGGGTGAACCACTCGACGAGCCACAGCGATTTCCCGTCGAACGCCAGGCCCGCAGGATGGCGCACCGGCAGCTCCCAGCGGTCGGTGCGCGCGGCGACGGCCGCGCGGTTGAGGTCGACGCGCTTGAGAGAGGCGACGCCGAGGCCCGCGGCCAGGAACAGCGACACGGCCAGCGCGTACCAGATCGGCGAGCGGCTCAGAGGAGCCGCGCTCGCGGCCGTCATCACCGTGCCCTGGAAGCGCAGGCCCTTGGAGACCGAGGCCTTAAGATCCTCCGGCGTCCACGGCGGCGCCACGACCTCGACCGCGCCCACGCGCATCAGCGCGACCGCGCGGCTGGCGTCGCGCACCTTCATCGCGACCACGACAGGCAGGAGCGGGAACGCACGGATCAGTTCGCGCGTCAGGCTCTCGGCGTCGGCGCCTCCGCCGTCCACGAGCAGGAACGCGCGGGTCTTGCGCTCGCGAGCGAACTCGATCGCCTCTTCAAGACGGCCCGCGCCCTCGGCGCTGTGGCCGAGCTCGCCGAGCATCAGCCCGAGAAGCTCCCGGTCCGAGGCCTCCTTCGCCAGCAATCCGATGGCGGCCATATCAGGGGTTCGGCGCGGGGATCACGAGGGAGGCGCCCTCGGAGGGCAGGCCGCGCTCGACCTTTTCCCGGTTCGCGTCGTAGATCTTCTCCCACTGGTTGGGATCGCCGTAATACTCCTTGGCCATCGTGCGCAAGGTGTCTCCGGCCGCCACGATATGGCGCTTGGGCCACGCGGGCGGCGCCGGCTTCGCCCGCTTGACCTTGATCTCGACGGGCTTCGGCTTGCCCACAAGGCCGGCGGCCTTCTCGGCGGCGCGGTAATCGAGCTCATCGTTGCGCTTGAGCAGGACGCGGTACTCGTCCTGAGCCTCGGCCACGCGCTTTTCCAAGACACGAAGCTGGGATTCGGCAGTCGTTTTATTGCTCTCGGCCGTGCCGGCCTGCTGGGACATCGTCTTCTGCTTCTGCTCGAGGTTCGAAAGATCCGTGCGCACGCTCTCCGCCCGCGCCGCCGCCTCGCCGATGAATTGTCCGGTGAAGGACGGCGCGCCGAACCGGTAGCTGAAGGTGCCCTGATATCCGCCGCCCGAGCGATTGAGGCCCCCGGTCGGCAGGGACATCGCGATGTCGAGGATCATCGGCGAGAAGTTCAGGCCGAGGCCGAAGGCGAAAGTGTTCACGCCGTCCAGGGTCAGCCCCTTGCCCGCCCGCAAGCGGAGAAGCCCCTGATGAAACGACGCCTCGATGCCGGGATAAAACTCCGCCAGGCCGCCGCGAATGCGGAAGTCGCCGGCGAGCGTGAAGCGCCGGTCCCAGCTGTACGCCGTCGCGAGCGTGATGGCGGGGCGCGGGTACGCCAGCGCGGTGACCAGGTCGCTGAGGACGATGCCGGCCGACAGGCCCATGTTCGAGCGGGCGATCACGCCCACGTCAAAGCCGAGCCCGAACTTGTCATTAGTCCCGTCGCCCGTGTCGGAGTTGACGATCTTGACGTTGGCCCCGATCTTGAGCGGCTTTGACAACGGAAGGTCGCGGACCTTGTACTCCTGAGCGTAGTTGAACATCAGGGAATCGATGTCGCCGCCGTTGCGCTGGCGCTCGAGATGATAGGCGGCTCCCACGGTCGCCGTATTGATCGATTCATACGGCCTCAGGTAGACGGCCGAGACGAAGGATAATGGCCCCCTCGGCGACAGCATCCGGCCGACCGTGCCCGCGCCCTGGACGTAGGGCGTGTTCGCCGTGCCGGCGGGGTTATAAAACAGGCCGAACGCGTCGTCGGCGATCGCCGAATACGCGGTGCCCATGCCCATCGCCCTGGCGCCCGGCAAAACATCGTTAAAAGCGACCGCCCCGGCGTTCGGAGCGGCCAGCGCGAGGGCGAGGAGGAGCGACAAAGCCCTTCTCGTCATCCTTCGAATTATAGCCATTGCCCATTACGGAATTGAGTATCGGAGAGCTCCCCTTGCCTTGACAGGGAGGCGGCGCCGGGCCATAATGAGGTGATGAGCGAAGAGCCCAAGCACCAGACGAGCCGCGCTGGCCTGATTTTTGTTCTGATCGCGGTCGGCGGCTCGGCGGTCGGCGTCGTGGGGTGGCACCTGCTCTCCAACCGCAACGCCGGCCTCGACACCTCCGGCTTCGACATGAGCACCGCGCCGGACCCGGCAAAATCCGCGGCCCCGCCCTCGTTCCCGGCTTCCGCTCCTTCCGCTCAGGCGCCGGCGCAGCAGACGAGCCTGGGCATGGTCAAGGGCGATGCGGGCATGCAGGTCGTCGGCCCCGGCGCCTCGACTCCGAAGGCCTCGGGGTCCCCCGGCTCCACTGCGAATCCCACCAATCCCAAGGATGCGGCTGCGCTGAGCTTTAAAGACGCCGCGCTCAAATATGAGAAGCTTGTCTACGCGTTCGTCAAGCGTATGGAGAAAAAACATCCGTCCATCACCCAATACGGCAAGGACTGGGCCGCCTCTCCCGAGCTGCGCGCCGTGCGCGATCAATATTGGAAAGATAAGGATCCTCTTAAGTTCGCGTATGGCATAGCCAAGTCGAACGATTTCGGCAAGCTGGTCAAAAAATACGCGACCGATCCGGGCGTTCGCGACGCTATCGTCACGGGGGTCAGAGAGGCGCCTCCGGGCCTGACGGCCGCGGCCGGCGGCATCTTCCAGAACGACAAGGTCACGAAGGATCTCGTGACGACCATCGTCAAAGCCGTGGGCCTGCCCGCGAGCCTGACCGGCATGCTCGACGGCAGCGACACCAAGGCGCCAGATCAAAACAAGGTCATGGCCGACATCATGAATTCCGACGACATGAAAAAAGCCATGCAGAGCAAGCAAGGCCCGGTGCCCCTCGATCGGAATGCCCTCGACAAGGCCAAGGACGCGGCGCCCAACAACGGCTTCACTCCCCTGGGCGGCCGCTAGCTTTCATTTCCGCCGGTAAAAAGAAAATCCGTCCCGCGAGCGGGACGGATCTCTTTTATACGGCCGGCGCGATCAGTTGTTGCCGTTGGTGCCCAGCGTGGTCGGCGACCCCGTGGTGCGAGTGCTCCTCGTCGAGGTGTTCCCGACGCACTGGTTGCCCTCGCGGTGCGTGTAAGCGCCGCAGTTCATGGACTGCTGCTGCAGAGCCGGGCTCTTGGACGCGTCCTCAGCCGTTTCGCCCGAACAACCACTGCAAGCGGCCGCGCCCAGCATACCGAGGCTCAGAATCACGGTGGACAGTCTAAGCAGTAATTTATTCATAAGCCTCCAAACCTAGTTATGGACCTGTCCGACGCACTGGTTGCCCTGGGCGACGGTTCCCCGGCCGCAGGTCACGGGCGGCGGAGCCTTGGCCTTGGCCGTCTCCTCGCCGCTACAGCCGCTGCAACCGGATAACGCAAGCGCTCCGAAGGAAACCACGGTTAAGACGATCAACGATAAGCTTTTCATGTCAATTCTCCCAAAGCGCTTGCTTGCGTCTAGAGACAGTGTAAGCCCACCAAGATGGGCTGTCAAGGCTTACCCCCCCTTTTAATCGAATTTTTACCGCTTTGATAGAGCCTCCTGGAGGCGCCGGGACACCCAACGGGGCAGCCAGATCAGGTGCAGGATGGCCGTATAGTGGCCCAGGGGCAGCCAAACCTGCCGGGAGTCCGGGAAGGCCTCCTTAAGGCGCAGGGCATTGGCCCGGGGGATGACCGTGTCAGAGTTGACGTTGATCAGAAGAGCCTTCTTACCCGCATTGGCGGCCTGGTAGTCGAGCGGATCAAGGCCGACCCAGGCCGTCCTCAGCTCCTCGGGCTTAAGGCCCATTTTTCTGGCGAACGGCCCGCTCAACGAGCCGTTCAGCGCGATGCCCGGAAAGTCGGCCCCGCCCATCACGAACACCCCGGCGGCCGGTCGCGGGTCCACGGACCAGGTCACCGCGCCCACGATGGCGCCGAGGCTGATCCCGAACAGCGCCACGCGCTTGGCGTCCACCTCGGGGCGGGCGGACAGGACTCCGAGCGCCCGGCGCGCGTCCGAGACCGACTGGCTGAAGTTGCGCGAAAGCTGGCCGGTCGTGCGCGCGAGAAACACCTGCCCGCTGGGCATCGACGCATGCGGCCGTCGGCGGAACTGCGTGGGCATCTCGATCCACATCGTGATGAGCCCGTCTTTCACGAAACGGTCCAGGAACTGGGTCTCGATCCAGATGTTCGGGGCGGCCATCACGGGCAAGACCAGCACCGCCGCACCCGCCTTGCCCTTCGCCGAATCCGGCACGGTCAGGTGCGCCCACACCGTATCGTTCGCAGGCCAGGGGCTCTTGCTGGCCGAAGGAAACTTGAGCAGGTAGTCGGTCCGGCCGGGAGCGGTGCTCGTTTCGACGACCGACACCGTGAAGTTCGTTCCAGGCGTTTCCAGCGGGGCCGCGGCACAGGGGGCGGAGATGAGTAGCCAGGTGCATATGAGCACGCCGGGCCCGGAGGGGCCCGGCGCAGCTGCCGCTGAGGAAATCCTCATAGCAGCTAGAAGCCCATGACCAGAGAAAAGGCGCCCTGGTAGATGTCGTTGAGGCCGAGGGAGTTGACGCTGCGGATCGTGGATTTACCCATGACCCAGTAGGAGTACTCGAATTTCGAGGCGAAATGCTCGGCCATCTGCCAATGGAGGCCCCCGGTATATTTCCGGATCCGGGTGGTGACGTACGGCGTCCCGGAACGGTAGGCGGTCATGGAGTCGAAGGTCGTGGTCCCGTCGTTGAAGTTGAGCAGGAAGTCGAGCAGCGGACCGCGCCGGTACATCTCGTTGTAGACGAGCACGCCGGTCAGACGCTTGCCGTACGGCGGCTTGCGCATGAGAGGGAACGAGGCCTGGATGAAATAGCCGTACAGGTGCTCGAGCTTGCGTGTATGAGTGCCCGTGGCCACAAGCACCGGCGCGGACTCCGTGGCGCCTGGCGCCATCCTCGCCACCAGAAAATGGTTCTTGCTGTACATCACCTCGCCGGACAGGTTCACGCCCTTGTATTCGAAGGACCAGTCCGCGCTCCACATGTCGTAGTTGAGAGCGCCCTCGAGGTCGTAGTTGCCGCCCATGCCGGACAGCCCCAGGTGAGTGCCGTTCAGGTCGGCCGCTTGCTCGGAGACGGGCCAGGGCAGGCGCAGGTCGCCGAGGGCGAACACGATGCGGCCGCCGAGGGACTTGGCGTTGTTGTTGTCGGCGAGGTTGTTGTTCTCATGGCCGAAGTCCGGCACGACGCCGTTCGTGCTGGGGCCAGGAATGCCGAGGTTCGACGGATTAGGGAACGTGCGAAGGCGGTTCTTCTGCTCGCCGATGCCGTTGACGACGAAGAGCGTGGCCTCGCTCGGCACCAGCGGGTGCACGCGCACCGGATACCAGCTCCAGCGGATGCCGATGTCGCTGTAGCCGTAGCTGACCGGCGGGCGCGGCGAGTTCGGGCGCACGACGAGATCGAGGCTGTCCGGCGAGGCGTAGAGCAGCGGGCGCGTCACCGCGAGATACTGGTCGGGGCGGTACAGCTCGTTGTAGCGCCCGAACGGGACCATGAACTTGCCGAGCTGGAATTTGATGCGGCGTACGCCGTTGTACTCCGCGTAGGCCTGGCTCAGGCGCGGCGCGCCGCGGCCCGCGGTCGGAAGGTTCCACTCGAGCCTCACCGGCACGTCCGCGGTCACGGGACCCTCGGCGCCGAGATACATGTCGGCGAGGTAGACCTGGTTCTGGATCTGAGTCTCGAAGCCGGGCTCGCGCGGGCCGACGTTGCGCCAATTAAGGGAAGCGGTGCCGAACAGCCTCACCTTGGCCAGCCGCTCGAGCACGCGCGTGAGGGCCGGGCTGATCGTCACGGTGGAGCCGACGACTTCCTCGGCGCGCACGGGCGCCGCCGCGGCCAGAAGGAGAAGGCCGACGAAAATTTGACAATAAATGGATGAAGATGTACGATGGACCACGCTGGATAAGTATAACGCGTTTTTAAGTAGCGCGCCACGCGGCGCAAAGGGAGAACCACCATGACTCACATTATCGTCGAAGGCTGTCTGGGCGAAGTTTACGCCGCGTGCGTCGATGTCTGCCCCGTCGAATGCATCCACCCCGGCCCGTACAAGGGCGAAGCGTTCATGATCATCAACCCCGAGGTCTGCATCGACTGCGGCGTCTGCCTCCCCGAGTGCCCGATCGGCGCGATCAAGGGCTCGGCCGATGAGGATCCCGCCTGGGCGAAGATCAACGCCGATCTCACCCCCACCTTCAAGGACAACCCCAAGGTGACGCCGCGCGCCCCCAACGATCCTCCCCACAAGCCGACGAACAAGCTCGTCAAGTAAGGTCGGTTTTGAATGAAAAAGCCGGGCGGCCGCTGTGGTCGCTCGGCTTTTTCTTTATGCTGTCAGCGTCCTTCGCGCAAGCCATGAACCACAACGTCCTTCACCGCACGCCGCTTGACGCCGCCGGGTCCCGCGCCGCGGGCCTCGAGCGCCTGCCTTTAGCCGAAGGCCTGTTCCGCACGAAGGGCGCGACGGCGACGCTCGAGTCGCGCGATCTCGAGGCCCCGTTCGCGTTCGACGACCTCGTGGGCTCTTTCACAGCGGAGGTGCCCGCCGGCGGAGAGGTGGAGCTCAGCGTGAAGGTCCGCCTCGAAGAAGGCTGGACCGAATGGTTCTCGCTCGGGGCGCTCAACGATAAAGGCTGGACGTCGCCCGTCAAGATCGTCGACGCCGCCGGGGTCGTCGACGTGGACACGCTCAAGCTCAACAAAAAGGCCTCCGCGTTCCGTTATCGTCTCAAGTTCAAGGCCGGCAAGAAGGCCGTGCGCCTGCGCTCCGTCGCGGTCGCGGTGTCCGACGCCGTGGCCCCGGACGCGCCGCCCGCGTTCTCGGCCGGCCCCTGGGTCCGCGACCTCGGGCTCTCGCCCCGCTCGCAGGGCGACGCGCAGGAGAAGTACAAGCACGACATCTGCTCGCCGACCTCGCTGGCGATGGTCCTCGAATTCTGGGGGCACAAAAAGGATCTCGAAGAGGTCGCGCTCGCCGCGCAAGACCGCGGCTCCCTTTTATTCGGCAACTGGCCCGCGAACGTCGCCTACGCCGGCTCGCTCGGTCTCGAAGGCCGCGTCGCGCGGCTCGAGTCCCTGGCCGACGCCGAGTCCGAGATCGCGGCGGGCCGCCCGGTGATCGTCAGCGTGACCTTCGCGGAAGGCGAGCTGCCCAACGCCCCGATCAAGAAGACGCGCGGCCACATCATGGTGATCGGCGGCTTCACGGCCGAGGGCGACGTCATCGCCTACGATCCCGCCGGCAAAGGCAAGGACCAGGTGCGCCGCGTCTATCCGCGCGCCGCGTTCCACAAGGTCTGGCGCGCGCACAAGCGCGGCCTCGCCTATCTCCTCGGCCCCACCTTCCCCCGGACGTTCACCGTCGGCGCGCCCGTCGCCGATCTGTGGACGAAGCCGGTGCGCCGCACCGGCGTCAGGCTCGACGACGAGGCGCACCTCTCCCAGATCCTGTACGGCGAGGTCGTGACCGCGCTCGAGGCCAAGGGCGAGTGGGTCCGCGTGCGCGCTGAAGAACAGGAAAGCTTCCTTCACGGCGGCGAGTGGCAGGGCTACCCGGGCTGGATCAAGGCCGACACCTTGGTGTCCACGCCCCCGCCCAAGGCCGGCCCGATCGTGCGCGTGCGCCAGGCCCTTCTCCAGCGCGGCGATAGGATGCTGACCCTGTCCGTCGGCACGCGCCTCGAACGCGTCAGCGAGAGCGGCTCGAACACAACAGTGCGGCTGCTCGACGGCTCGCTGGCCGAGATCCCCTCCGCTTCGCTTTACCAGGCGCCCGCCGAGCCCACCGCCGCCTCCCGCGCCGAGATCATCCGCACCGCCGAGCTCTTCCTCGGCACGAGCTACTACTGGGGCGGCCGCTCGGGCGTGCAGGCCGATCCGAAGATCGGGGTGGACTGCTCGGGCCTCGTGAGCCTGGCCTACCGCATCCACGGCCGCGACGTGCCGCGCGACTCGCACGAGCAGAAGCTCCATAGCCGCGCGGCGCGCAGCGCCGAGCTCCAGGCCGGGGACCTGATCTTCCTGACCGACGACGAGACGAGCGAGCGCATCACGCACGTCATGATCTTCACCGGCGGCGACGGGCTCATCGAAAGCCGCAAATCCTCGGGCCGCGTGCTGCGCACCACCTTCCTCGAGCGCTTCGGCCAGCCGCTGACCACGATCGAGTCCGGCGACGCCGTCTCCGATGTGTCCTTCGCCAAGCCGCGGCGGCGCCGCGTATTCTTCGGCTCGTATTTTTAGATGACGACGAAGCCCCTGATCCACTTCGTGGGCATCGGCGGAGCGGGCATGAGCGCGCTGGCCCAGATCCACGCCATGGACGGAGGTCCCGCCACGGGCTCCGACCGGGATTTCGACCTCGGCCGCGGCGCGGGCCTGCGCAACAAGCTCGAAGCACTCGGCGTGCGCCTCTTCCCCCAGAACGGCAGCGCCATCACGCGCGAGACGAGCCTTGTCGTGCTCTCCACAGCCATCGAGGACAGCAACCCGGAGATCGCCGCGGCCAAGGCCTTGGGCGTACCCCTGATGCATCGCTCCGAATTCCTGGCCCGCCACGTATCGGACATGCGCACCGTCGCGGTCACCGGCACGAGCGGCAAGTCCACGGTCGTGGCCATGATCTTCGAGATCCTCGAGGCCGCCGGACGCGGGCCCTCGGCCATCACGGGCGGGGCCCTCATCGCGCTCCAGAAGAAAGGCCTCACCGGCAACGCCTTCCGCGGAAAATCGGACATCCTCGTCGTCGAAGCCGATGAGAGCGACGGGTCGCTCGTCAACTACAAGCCGGCCGTGGGCGTGTTCCTCAACCTGACCAAGGATCATCTCGAGGTCTCCGCCCTGCGCGAGATTTTCCTCAAATTCCGGGCCAACGTCGTGACGGGCCTCGTGAACTCCGACGATCCCGCGCTGGCCGACATCCGCGCCGACGTATCGTTCGGCTTGTCGTCCGGCTCTATACACGCCGAGGATCTTACGCTGACCGCAGCAGGCTCGCAGTTTCGCGTGAAGGAGGTCGCATTCACGCTTCCCGTCCCAGGCCGCCACAACGCCGAGAACGCCCTCGCCGCCATCGCCGCCTGCGTCAACGAGGGCGTATCGCTCGCCGACTGCAGCCGGGCGCTGGCCTCCTTCCAAGGCGTGGCCCGCCGTTTCCAAAGCCTCGGCTCGGTGAGAGGAGTGGAGGTCGTCGACGACTTCGCCCACAATCCCGCCAAGATCGCCGCGACTTTGACCGCGGCTCGCCTGCGCGCGCGCCGCATCCTCGCGGTCTATCAGCCTCACGGCTTCGCGCCCACGCGCCATCTCAAGAACGAGCTCATCGCGGCCTTCGCCGAGGGCCTGCGCCCCGGCGACCATCTCTGGCTTCCCGACATCTATTATGTCGGCGGCACCGCCAGCAAGGACATCTCCTCGAACGACGTCGTCGCACCCCTGCGAGCCAAGGGCCTCAACGCCTTTCACATCCCCGATCGCGCCGCCATCACGGCCTTGATCGCGGCCGAAGCGAAGGAAGGAGACCTCGTGATTGTGATGGGCGCGCGTGACCCCTCGCTCTCCGACTTCGCCCTCGCCATCCTGACCGCGCTAAAAGCAAAATAAAGTTATCCCCAGCGTTTCCAACGTTGGAAGTGATGGGGATAATTCGTCTAGGTCCTTTCCGTTAGGAGCGCCGGGACCTTCGGCCCAGGGCAAATAGCGCCGTTCCCTTATAATGGTGATCAGATGAGGATCCCCTCGCTCTTAGCCGCGCTTCTGCTGGCCGCGCCCGCCTGGGCGCAGACCCGCGTGGCACCCGTCACCGTGTCCGTGCCGACGATCGGGCTTGCGGCTCCGTTCGCCGCCGCGCCCGCGCCGAGCCTGCTCGCATCCCCGAGCCTCTCCCCCTCGCTCTCAATTTCCTTGACGCCTGCCGCCGCGCTTGCGGTTCCGGCGCCGCTCATCGTCCCCTCCGCCTTGCAGGCGATCCAGCCCGCCGCCTTCGCCCCCGTGCCGGCGCAGATCGCGGCGCTGAACGCGGGGATCTCCAAGGCCGTCGCATCGCTCGGCGACAACCCGGCCTCCGGCGCCGCCGCGCTGACGGCGGGCCGCGACATCGAGGCCCTTCTTACCGGCGCCGTTCTGTCCGCGCCGTCCGCTTCAGACGAAGCCGCCTCCCCCGCCGAGCTGACCTACGCTGCCGGCGCCTCGCAGGCGCTCGCCGCGCGCGCCGACGATCTCGCCGATTCGAAGAGCCTCAAGGCGGGGCGCATGAGCGGCGCCGACTTCCTGTCGATCCTCGAGGAAGCCCGCGCCACCGCACCCGCCGCCCCGACGCCCGCCGCCGACGCCGCCGCGCGAGAGATCACGGCGCAGGTCGTGCGCGTGGCCCGCGCCCTCATCCCCGCCGACAAGCCTCTCGCCGACAGCATCCGCCGCGCGCTCGCGGTGTGGCAGGTCTTCGATCAGGAGATGGCGATCGCCGCGTCGAAGGGCACGCTCGAGGCGATCGTCGCCGACGCCAAGCTCTTCGCCTCGCAGGTCGAGGCCTCCGTCGAGACGGCCGAGACGCCGAAGCTGAACCTGACCCCGGCGCCGCAGGCGCCACAAGTCGTCATTGATTCGCCGAAGGCGAATCAGCATCCTGAGGATCCCGACGGCTACGCCTCGGTCGCCGTTCCCGGCAGCATCTTCGGCTGGCAGCCCATCGAGAAGTCCCCGGGCCACGGCATCCCGCCGCTCGACGCCCTCATCCGGCGCGTCCTCGCGGACAAGAAAAGCCCCTACGTGAAGGGCTTCGAGATCCCCGGCGCGGCCAAGCGAGAGGATGCGCGCGTCTATTTCTACGGTGAGCGCCACACCGACGGCGACCTCATCACCGCCAACATGAAGCGCCTGGTGGCGGACGCCCGCCCCGGCAAGCCGATGATCGTCCTCGTCGAGGGCTACACCGGCTGGAGCCTGCGCGGCTGGCCGGCGATCAAGTATCTCGCCGACCGCGGGCTCGATCCCGACGCGCTGACGGAGAAGAATATCGCGAGCGGCGAGATCGAGCTGCGCGGCTGGGATGTCTCCGACAACTACGACGCCTCCAAGCACCCCCTGCTTCAGCACCACATGGACAAGCTCGCGCTCAATCATCTCGCCCACGGAGAGCTGCGCGGCTGGCGCTATTACCGTGAGCTCGCGCGCGCCGCGCTCATCGCCTGGCGGGGCTATCAAGAGCTGTGGAAGGCCGCCCTGATCGTGCGCAACGGCGACCTCGACCGCGCCGTCGCCAAGGCCGCGTCTGACGCCGACGCGTCGGGCGCCACCGTCCATGTCATCGCGGGCACCGACCACCTGATGCAGAACCCGCGCCTGGTCGGCTGGCCCTTGATCGGCCGTCCGTCGATGCGCAAGACCCTGCGCGTAGCACTCGGCGGCCGCCCGTTCTGGGCGAGCCAGCCCCCCAACACGCAGGACTAGACTTAAGGGAAAGTTGGTAGAATTCCGGCCATGAATCGAGCGCTCACAGCCGTATTATTGCTGGGCCTGGCGCTTCCCGCCGCCGCCCGTCCCAAGCATACGCTCAAGACCGAGGCCTCGCCCGAAGAGCCCCGGGCCGCCGCCGCGCCGCCTCTCTATCCGGTCCGCTCGACCGAGCCGATAGTCTTCATCTGGCCCCCGGAGAACATGCCGCTCGCGGCCGAGAGCGAGTTCATCCTCGGCTCCGTCTCCCCGGCGACCGCGCCCTTCACGATCAACGGGACGACCATAGCCGTTCACCCCAACGGCGGCTTTCTCGCCTGGCTGCCGATCTCGGCAGGCACCTTCACGTTCCGCGCCGAGCTGGTCCTATCGACGTCCTTCACGGCGATCGCCGAGCGCCGCATCCTCGTGCCCGTCCCGGCTCAACCGCTGCCCGGCAAGCTCGCCATCGATCCGGCCTCGCTTTCACCAAAGTCTGACCTGGAGTTGCGCGGCGGAGACCTGCTCACGGTTCGCATGAAAGGCACCCCGGGCAAGGCCGCGCGCTTCCGCGTCGGCAAGGACGACTGGCAGCCCATGCGCGTCGTCAACGCCGTGCTCGGCACGTATGAAGGAACGAAGCTCCTCGCCCCCGGGGCGGACTTCGAGCCGAGCCAGGTCGAATACGAGCTCGGCCAGGGCTGGTCCTCGATGAAGGCCAAGGGAACGGCTCTGGTGTCCGCATCCGCAAAGCCCTACTCAGTCGCGACGATCAAAATGAGCACGGCGGGCTTCACGAGCGTGAAGACCGGGCCCTCGAACGGCTTCCTGATGTTCCCGCTGCCGGGCACGCGCCTGCCGGTGACCGGCCGCGAGAATAGCACGCTGCGCGTGCGCCTGTCCGACTCACTCTCCGGATGGATCGAGGCGAAGGACGTCGAGGTCTCGACCTCCGCCTCCGCACCTCACGCGGTGACCGGAACGATCGGCATCGCGAAGACCGACCTCGGCGCGATCGTCAAGATCGGGGTCTCGGAGAAGGTCGCCTTCGACATCGAGCCCTCGGCCGGGCTCGACGCGATGACCGTGCGCCTGTACAACGCGACCGGGCACACGAACTGGATGGTCAACGACGCGCCCGATTTCGTCCAGGAGGTCCGCTGGCGCCAGGAAGCCACCGATGTCGTGGCCGTGACCATCCTGCTCAAGCCGAACGAAGTATTGTGGGGCTGGTGGCCGAGCTACGACGGAGGGTCGCTGCGCCTCGAGCTTCGCCGCACCCCGAGGATCTCGGAGTACAAGCCGCTGTCTGGCATCAGGATCATGCTCGACCCCGGCCACATGCCGTCGGCGACGGGCGCGACGGGGCCGCTCGGCACGCGCGAGATGGACGCCAACTACGCGATCGCGCTCGCCGCGAAGGCCCGCCTCGAGCGCGGCGGCGCGACCGTCCTGATGACCCGCAACGACCCTCTGCATGAGGTCCCGCTCGCGGACCGGCCGAAGCAGGCCGTGGAGCGCGGCGCGGATATCTTCGTGAGCCTGCACAACAACGCGCTGCCCGATGGCGAGAATCCGTTCGGCAAGCCCCGCGGCTTCACCATCTTCTACTACCATCCGCAAAGCCTCGAGCTCGGCCGCGCCGTGCACGAGGCCTATCGCGGGCGGATCAGGCTCGGCGACGAAGGCCTGCGCTGGGGCAACCTGCTCGTCTCCCGCCAAAGCGCGATGCCCGCGATCCTCGTGGAGAACGCCTACATGATGTTCCCCGACCAGGAAGCCCTGCTCAACGATGCGTCGTTCAGGGAAGAACTCGCACGAGCTCTTTCAGAAGGCCTCGAGAAGTTCCTGCGCACCGCCCGGAGGAAGCCTTGATCACGCCGGGCGCCGGAGCCCAGCCCGCCCTCGTCGATCTGCTCCAGTTCCTGTCCTCCGTAACGGAGTCCGAGGAGGACCAGGTCTGGGCGCGCGTCCTCGACAAGCTCGCCGCGGCGCTCGGCTGCGAGGCCGCGACCTATTTCGTCTTCCTGCCCAAGCCCCAGCAGCTCATCGCCCGCGCCACGCTCGGCTCCGCCGGCCACCGCTTCGAATCGCGCGCCATCGAGTCGGGGAAGGGGCTTTGCGGCTGGGTCGCGAAGTACCGCGAGCCGGTGCTGACGTCCGACGCCTATGACGACCCGCGCTTTCTGAAGCAGTTCGACGAGGAGACGGGCTACAAAACGAGCAATGTCCTGGCCGTGCCCCTGCTCGAGCGCGGAGAGCTGGGCGGCGTCCTCGAGCTGATCAACAAACGAGGCGGAGCCTTCACCGAAGCCGACCTCGCGTTCGTTCAGGCCGCCTGCTCGGCCTGCGCGACCGCCTTGCGGGCGCTGCGCCTCGAATCAACCGTCGACAAGGTCACCGCCCACAACGCCAGCATCCTCGAGAACCTCGGCGGCGGCTTCGTCGCGGTGGACATTCACGGCCGTGTGATGCTGTGCAACCCGGCCGCGAAGAAGATCCTCGGCCTGCACGCCGATCTTCCGCTGAACCAGCCCGTGGACGCCACCTTGATCATGATCCCCGACATGGCTGAGATCCTCATGGACACTTTGGTCAAGAAGGAGACGGTCAAGCGCCGGGATCTGAATTGGAAGCACAAGGGCCAGAGCCGCGTGCTCGGCTACTCGACCTTGCTCATCCAGGATCCGCACGGCCAGGTGGTCGGCGCGGGCATCACCTTCCAGGATATCACCGCTTTCCAAAAGAAGGCATGAAGGCGCCAGCGTTCAGCCTCAAGGGCGTGGACGGCCAAACGCACACGCTCGAGTCCCTCAAGGGCGCCAAGGCGACGATCATCGTCTTCTCCTGCAACCACTGCCCCTACGTGATGAAGGCCGAGGACGAGCTCATCGCGATCTTCCATAAATACCGGCCGATGGGCGTTGGTATGGCCGCGATCAACTCCAACAACTCCGACGCCTATCCCGAGGACTCCTTCGAGAACATGGTCCTCCGCGCGGCGGACAAGAGGTTCCCCTTCGCCTACCTCCACGACCGGAGCCAGCAGGCCGCCAAGGCCTACGGCGCGACGCATACGCCCCAGCTCTTCGTGTTCGATCGCGATCTCAAGCTCGCCTACGCCGGCGCCGTTTCAAATCTGCGCGCCGCGCTCGACGATCTCGTCGCGGCCCGCCCCGTGCGCGTGCCCGAGACGCACGCGATCGGCTGCACGATCAAGTGGAAGTGAAGCTGAACCTCCTCGCCGCGCTCGTCGTCGCCGCGGCGCTCCTCTGGCTCGGACTGCGCTTCTTCGAAAGGGCCATGGTGTTCGCACCCTCGCGCGAGATGTCCGCTCATCCGGGCACCGTCGGCCTCGCCTACGAGACGCTGAGCCTCAAGGCGTCCGACGGCGTCATCCTGAAGGCCTGGTGGATCCCCGGCCCGGCCGAGGACGCCCCCGTCATGCTCTGCCTGCACGGCAACGGCGGCAACCTCTCCCACCGCACCGACAAGATGCGACTCTTCCACGACGCGGGCGCCTCCCAGCTCTGGCTCGACTGGCGCGGCTACGGCGAAAGCGGCGGAAGCCCCGACGAGCAGGGCCTGTACCGCGACGCGCTCGCCGGCTGGGCGTGGCTCAACGCGGTCAAGCTCGTGCCCGCCTCGCGCCTCGTGCTGTACGGCGAGTCCCTCGGCAACGGCCCGGCCATCGAGCTCGCGACGCGCGTCGCCGCCGCCGGGCTCATCGTGGACAGCGGCTTCACCTCGCTCATGGACATGAGCCGCCTCGTCCTGCCCTGGTTCCCGGTCCGGCTCGCCAGCCTGCGCTTCGACAATATCACGCGCCTTCCCCGCGTGACGATCCCGACGCTTTTCCTGCACAGCCCCGACGACGAGATCATCCCCTACGAGATGGCCCTGCGCAACCTGGGCGCCTCCGGCGCCGCCAAGAAGCGCCTCGTCGACCTCAAGGGCTCGCACAACGAGGGCTTCCTCGACACAGGTCCCGCCTACGGCGCGGCGATCAAGACCTTCCTGGTGTCGCTTCCCAAAGCTACCGAATAGTTATCCCCAGCGTTTCCAACGTTGAAAGTGTTGGGGATAACTTTGACGGCGCGCTCGATCAGTCGGCGAGCGGCCCTTCGTAGACCGGCTGGCCGAACGCCGCGACGAGGGCGCGGCGCTGGGCGGCGTGGTGGCCATTGCCGTAGACCACGAGCACGTGCCCGTACTCGCGGACCTCTCCGGCGATCACGCCGGCGAGGAAGCCGTTGCGCATGTTGGCGGTCGCATCGGACATGCGCTGAAGAAAGGTTCCATTCGGATCAGGGCGCAGGACGTTATAGTCGATCTTCGCCGGGTCGAAGGCCGCGCCGGCCTTGCGCTCATACCAACGGCCGAACGCCGCATAGTCGAAGGCCAGGTTCGGAGGAACGCCGAACTCCTTTCGCTTCCAATCCATCGTTTCGGCGAACAGGACATTAAGCCCCTCCGCCGCCAATCGTCCCTGGTCGCGATAAGACGGGATCATGTTGACGAAGCCGAGACCGAGCATGTCCTCGGGGCCGAAGCCCGCGCGGCGCATCTCCAAAAACACATCCTGCTCGCGCGGCTCGCCGCCGATCACGGAGATTCCCCTCTTGTAGGCGAGCGCGATCGCGTAAGCGCCCTCGCCCCATTTGTAGCGGCCGCCTTTGGCTTCGCGGATGATCTGGCGGGCGCTCTCCTCGGACACATCGCCCTCGTGGTTCAGGCGCCCCTCGACGATCACGCGGCGGACCGGGAATGCTTTGAAGGCCTTGCGGATGACCTCGAAGGTCTTGCCGCCCTCGCGGCTTTCGTGGTTCGCGGAGACGTAGTAGAGATTCAGCTCGCCCTTGCGGAAGTGAACGAGGTAAGGCTCGGCCCGCATCAGGCCGGGAGGCGCTACGGACAGAGAGTCGACGAGCGCCGGATCGATGCGGAATTCCGGCGCCGGAGCCGCGGCGGCGGCGATCGCGAGCGGGATCAGGCCCAATAGGAAGAGCCTCATCTCAGTCGGAATCCATGCCGCGCTGGGGACAGTCGGGGCGTAATAAGCAGGACCCGCATTGCGGGGACTGGGCCTTACACACGCGCCGTCCGTGCCAGATCACCGCGTGGGACCAGAACACCCAGTCCTTGCGCGGGACGATGTCCGCCAGGTCGCTCTCGACCTTGACCGGGTCCTCCTCGTCGGTGAGGCCGAAGCGATAGGCCAGGCGCTTCATGTGCGTATCGACGACCACGCCCTCGGGCTTACCGTAGATCTCGCCCAGGACCACGTTGGCGGTCTTGCGCGCGACGCCGCGCAAGGCGAGCAGCGCCTCCATCGTGTCCGGGACCTTCCCGCCATGAAGGTCGCGCACGGCCGTAGCACTTTCGATGATCGACTTCGCCTTCATGCGGTAGAAGCCGCATGAATGGATGATCGCCTCGAGTTCCAAGGGGTCCGCCTTCGCGTAGTCGTCCAAGGTCTTATAGCGCTTGAACAAAGCCCTCGTCGTCGCGTTGACCCGCACGTCGGTGCATTGCGCCGATAGGATCACCGCGAACAGCAGCTCGTGCGGTGTCGTGTAATCGAGCTCGCAATGCGCGTCCGGATAGAGCTTGCGCAGGCCCTTGATCAGGCGCGGAACGCGCTCGGTCTTGACGCTCACCGTTTCTCGATGGGGTAGTAGTAGATGCCGAGGTTGACGGGATTATCGATCAGCCCCTTCACCCACGTCCGGACGCCGTAGACGCCGGCAGGATGCACGGTGAAGATCGCGGGCGCGTCGTCGAAGCCCTTGGCGAGGATCTTCCTGTACATCGCCGCGCGCTTGGCGGGCGACGGCTCGCCGGCCGCCTTTTCGATCAGCCCGTCCAGCTCCGGGTTCGCGTAGCCTTGCGCCGACGGGTAGCGGCCCTGGGAGTGATAGAAGGCGTAGATGAAGTTGTGCGCATCGGGATAATCCGCGAGCCAGCCGCGCGCGAACAGCGGCATGAGATGCCGCTGGGTCTTATCCAGGAAGTTCGCCCAATCCACGCCGCGCAGATCCACGCGGAACTTGGGATTGAGCTTCTCGACGTTCTTCTTCAGGATCTGCGCCGCCGCCTCGCGGTTCTCGGAGCCGGTGTTGTAGGTCAAGGTGAAGCGGAAGCCCTTGTCCCAGACCTGCCCGCCCCACGCCTTGCGCAGATGAGCCTCGGCTTTCTTGAGATCGTAGACGTAGCGCGGCTGATTGGCGTCGTAGCCGGCGACGGTCGGCGGGATCGGGCCAAGCGCACGCTTCGCCGTTCCTTTGAAAGTGTCGCGCAGGATCGCCTCGTAGTCGAACGCATACGAAAAGCCGCGACGCACGTCCGCGTCGGCAAAAAAGTCCGGCGTTATGCCCTCGCCGTCGAGCTTGCCCGAGCCGATATCGGGGTTGGCGACCGGGTTGATCTTGACCGTGAAGAACAGCGCGGGATCCGTCTGAAGGCGCGGCAGGCCGTCGAGCAGGATCACGCCGGGGATGCCGATCAATTGGGAGGCGTAAGGACGCGGCGTCTCGATGATGTCCGCGTCGCCGGCCTGCAGCATCAGCTTGCGGGTATTTAATTCAGGCACGGCCTTAATGAGAACCTGCTTGAACTTCGCCGGGCCGCGAAAATAAGATTCATGCCTGGCCAACAGCACGTAGCGGGCCGTTTTGTCCCAGCGCGCGAGCTTAAAAGGGCCGGCGCCATTCATATGTTCATAAAAAAACGATTTATCTTTGGGCGGATCGTTATAATTCTTCCAGGTTTCCGCCGTTCCATCCCAGTCGCCATGCTGCACGGCCCACGCCTTCGGGACGACGTAAGACCACCGCGCGAGAATACCAAGGAAGGGCCCGAAGGGCCGTGGTAACGAGATCACCACTTCGTTGCCGTTAATTTTTATCGCCTTTTCGAGGGTGTTATAATCAAGCGTAACCGTCCCCGAGGAATTCCGGGTCGAGGGGACGCCCGCCATCGGCTCCAACAGGAGTCCTGAGGGCCCCCCCGCGCGATCCGTGATCATGAACCGAAGCAACGAGTACCGCACGTCCTCAGGCGTGACCTCGGTCCCGTCGTGAAATTTGACGCCCTTGCGGATCGGGAACCGGTAGGTAAGTCCATCGGCCGATATGAGCTTGTTCTTAAGCGAAGGCACCTTCTCCGCGATCCTCGGTTCGTACTCCGACAGGGACGCGCCTTTGAACGCGATCAAAGTCTCATACACGTTCTGGATCACCGACTGGCTCGACGCGTCGTACGGATAGGCCGGGTCGAGGCCGCCGACCTCGCCGATCTCGAGGTTGGTGAACATGTCCGGGTTCCTGACCGTTTCGGCGGCCGACGCGAGGGATGCGGCGAGAAGAAGGGTGGTGATCATGGCGGCACGATAGCGTTTTTCGTGACGGCATATCCACTCGCAGGAACAACAGAAATTACAGGCGGCCGCGCTCCACGTAATATTTGACCTAGATCAACATCCGCCTATCAATGCCGTGATAGAATCGGGCCATGGAAGCCAAAGCCACCTGCGCCTCTAAATGTTCCTGCCGCATCCTCGCGTTCCTCGAGTCTTCGATCGGGAAGAAGATCATGGTCGCCGCCGCCGGAGTCCTGCTGTGCGGCTTCCTCGTCGCCCACCTGGCGGGGAACCTGCTCATGTTCGTCGGCGGCACGACCTTCAACCAGTACGCCGAGGCGCTCGAGCACAACCCGCTGCTGCCGCTCGCCGAGGGCGGGCTCGTGGCGCTCTTCCTCGTCCATATCTTCCTCTCCATCCGAGCGACGCTCGCCAACCGCGCCGCCCGCCCCGAGGGCTACCAGGTCTATACCGGCAAGGGCGCGCGCACGCCCGGCTCGCGCACGATGGCGGTGACCGGGACCTTGATCCTCGTCTTCGTCATCATCCATGTCGCGACCTTCAAGTACGACATCGGCGGCCTGAAGGGGCAGATCGAGGGCCAGGAAGAAAGCCTGTTCGCGCATGTGCTCGGCTGGTTCGCCAACCCGTTCTATTCGATCTTCTACGTCCTCGCCGTCGGCGGCGTGGGGCTTCATCTGTCGCACGGCGTGCAAAGCGCGATCCAGACATTCGGCATCAGCCACCCGCGATACACGCCGCTCCTCAAAAAGGCCGGGCTCGCCTTCGCCTTCCTCATCTTCGTCGGCTTCGCGTCCCTGCCCGTATACTTCGGCTTTTTCCATAAGCCGGTCATGGCCTGCTGCACGCCGACTGAAGGAGGCTCCAAGTGAAGCTCGAATCCAAGGTTCCGACGGGCCCGATCGAAAAATCGTGGGACAAGGCCCGCTTCGAGCTGAAGCTGGTCAACCCAGCCAACAAGCGCAAGTTCAAGGTCCTCGTCGTCGGCACCGGCCTCGCCGGCTCCGCCGCCGCGGCCTCCTGCGCCGAGCTCGGCTATCAGGTCGAGTCCTTCTGCGTGCAGGATTCCGCGCGCCGCGCGCACTCCATCGCCGCCCAGGGCGGGATCAATGCCGCGAAAAACTACACCAATGACGGCGACTCGATCTGGCGCCTGTTCTACGACACGGTGAAGGGCGGCGACTTCCGCGCCCGCGAGGCCAACGTCTACCGCCTCGCCCAGGTCTCCAACGCCATCATCGACCAGTGCGTGGGCCAAGGCGTGCCCTTCGCGCGCGAGTACGGCGGCACGCTCTCCAACCGCTCGTTCGGCGGCGCGCAGGTCAGCCGCACCTTCTACGCGCGCGGCCAAACCGGCCAACAGCTCCTTCTCGGCGCCTATTCCGCGCTGATGCGCCAGGTCGGCGCCGGAACGGTCAAGCTGCACACCCGGCGCGAGATGCTCGACCTCGTCGTGATCGACGGCGTCGCGCGCGGCATCATCGTGCGCGACCTCGTCACCGGCAAGCTCGAACGCCATTGGGGCGACGCGGTCCTCCTCTGCACCGGCGGCTACGGCAACGTGTTCTACCTTTCGACGAACGCCAACTCCTGCAACGTCACGGCGACGTGGCGGGCGTACAAGCGCGGCGCGGCCTTCGCCAACCCGTGCTTCACGCAGATCCACCCGACCTGCGTGCCCGTCAGCGGCGAGCACCAGTCCAAGCTGACCTTGATGTCCGAGTCCCTGCGCAACGACGGCCGGGTCTGGGTGCCTCTGAAGAAGGGAGACAACCGCAAGCCGCAGGACATTCCCGAAGCGGAGCGTGATTATTACTTAGAGCGCAAGTATCCCGCCTTCGGCAACCTCGTCCCCCGCGACATCGCCTCGCGCGCGGCCAAGCAGATGACCGACGAAGGCCGCGGCGTGGGCGCCACCGGCCTGTCGGTGTACCTCGACTTCGCCGACGCGATCAAGCGCATAGGCCTCGACAGCGTCAAGGAGAAGTACGGCAACCTCTTCGACATGTACCACCACATCACCGACGAGAACCCGTACGAGCAGCCGATGCGCATCTACCCCGCGGTGCATTACACCATGGGCGGCCTCTGGGTGGACTACAACCTGATGACCACCATCCCGGGCCTGTTCTGCCTGGGCGAGGCGAACTTCTCCGATCATGGAGCAAATCGGCTAGGCGCGTCAGCGTTGATGCAGGGCTTGGCCGACGGCTACTTCGTCCTGCCCTACACCATCGGCGGCTACCTGACAGGCAACAAGCTCCCCAAGGTGACGACCGACCACAAGGCCTTCGCCGAAGCCGAAGGCGACGTCAATAACCGCACCAAGGCCCTGCTCGGAGCCAAGGGCAAGAAGACGCCCGCGGCGTTCCATCGCGACCTCGGCCACATCATGTGGGACAACGTCGGCATGGGCCGCAACGCAAAGGGCCTGCAATCGGCCCTCTCGCAGATCCCCGAGGTCCGGGCAGAATTCTGGAAGAACGTGTCCGTGACCGGCATCGGCGAGGACTTCAATCAGACCCTCGAGCGCGCCGGCCGCGTGGCCGACTTCCTCGAGTTCGGCGAGCTCCTGGCCAAAGACGCCCTCGTGCGCGAAGAGTCGTGCGGCGGGCACTTCCGGGAAGAGCACCAGACGCCCGACGGCGAGGCCAAGCGCGACGACGAAAAATTCCAACATGTCGCCGCGTGGGAGTATAAGGGCGAGGGCAAGCCGGCCGAGCGCCACACCGAGCCCCTGACGTTCGAGAACGTTCACATCGCGCAGAGGAACTACGCCTAACATGAACATCACTCTGAAGGTCTGGCGTCAGAAGGGCCCGGCCGCCCCCGGCGGCCTCGTGGAATACACTGTTTCCGGCGTGGTGCCGGAAATGTCCTTTCTTGAGATGCTCGACACCCTCAACGAGCAGCTCATCGCCAAGGGCGAGGATCCGCTCGCCTTCGACAGCGACTGCCGCGAGGGCATCTGCGGCATGTGCGACCTCGTCATCGACGGACAGGCCCACGGGCCGGACAAGGGGGCCACGACCTGCCAGCTCCACATGCGCCGTTATAAAGACGGCGCGGTCGTCACCGTGGAGCCTTTCCGCTCCAAGGCCTTTCCCCTCGTCAAGGATCTGGTCGTGGACCGCTCCTCCTTCGACCGCATCCAGGCCGCCGGCGGCTTCGTGTCCATCAACACCGGCAACGCCGTGGACGGCAACAACATCCTGATCCCGCACGACAAGGCCGAGAAGGCCATGGACGCCGCCTCCTGCATCGGCTGCGGCGCCTGCGTGGCCGCCTGCCCGAACGCCTCGGCGATGCTCTTCGTCGCGGCCAAGGTCAGCCAGTACGCGCTCCTGCCCCAAGGCCAACCCGAGCGCGAGAAGCGCGTGCTCGCCATGCGCGAGGCCATGGACGCGGAAGGCTTCGGCCACTGCACGAACGAGTACGAGTGCGAGGCCGCCTGCCCCAAAGAGATCAAGATCAGCAATATCGCGCGGCTCAACCGCGAGTTCCTGCGCGCGACTTTGATCTCGGACTAGGTGCAGCTCAACGAGGACTTCGGCGTCGCTGCGTCCAAGCTCGAGGACCTCAAAGCTCGCATCGTCCGGCTGAAGATCAGCCTCGCTCTCGTCGAGGAGTCCTTCTCGCGCGGGGGCGGCAAAGGCGGCCAGAAGGTCAACAAGACCTCCAACCGCGTCCAATTGAGCTATCCTCCCCTCGACATCCGCGTGGCCTGCCAGCGAGAGCGCAAGCGCAGCCTCAACCGCTTCCTCGCCCTGCGCGAGCTCGTGGATCAGATCGAGATGAAGATCTCTCCCGAGACCTCCGAGCGGCTCCAGGAGATGGAGCGCCTGCGCCGCCGAAAGGCGCGCGCGCACGCGCGCTCGGCGGGAAAGCACATGCCGGGCCGCAATTTGGATACCATTAAGGCCCCATGATCCGAGGCCTCAGACTCCTGCCGTTGCTCCTCGTCAGCCTCGCCCTCCCCGCGCGCTCCCAAGGCCGCCCGCCGGAGGGCCGCACTGACGCCGCGGCACGCGAGCTCGCCGCCGAGGTGAAGAGATATCCCACCACGCGCGAGAACCTCCAAGAGCGCCTGGAGCGGCTGATGCAATTCGCGATGGCCAGCGGGCGTCCGCAGCGCTATCTGAGCAAGGACAAGGTCCATCACGTCCAAAAGCTCGCCGAAACCGGCAGGCCCAACGAAGCCGCCAAGCTCGTCAACGAACTTTATCGCGAGGCTGGCTCGGCCGGCGAGCGCGCGCCGGCGACGCCCGAGCCTCCCATGGACGGGCCGTTCGGGAAACGCCCCCTCGCGGGCCCCGGCCGCGGCCCCGCGCCGGACGGCGAGATCCACGGGGACCAGGTGCCGATGCTGCTCTCTTCACCCCCGCCGCCCCGGCCCGTCGCGCCGGCGGAGCCGGCCGTTCGGGTGCGGCCGGTCAATCCGTTCTCATCGGCTCCTCCCGAGCGCCGGGCCGCTCCCGCCGCGGAAGCCCCGAAGGGACGGGGCGTACCGTGGGGATCGATCCTGCTCATCGGATCGCTGATCCCGATCGGAACCGCGGTCTGGTTCTTCCGGCGGAAGGCGGCACTCGTCGAGACCAAGCAGAGCCTCACCGACAAGTACACCGTCGGACGCCTGATCACCAGCGGCGGCATGGGCGAGGTTTATGAAGGAAAGGACCTCACCTTGGGGCGCAAGGTGGCGCTCAAGAGGATGCTTCCGGACCTCAAGCTCGACGCGTCCCTACGCCAGCAGTTCCTCAATGAAGCCCGCACCGTCGCCAAGCTCACCCATCCCTACATCGTCCAGATCCACGACTGCATGGAGAACGGCGAGGACGTCTACCTGGTCTTCGAGTTCGTCAAGGGCAAGACTTTGGCCCAGGTCCTGACCGAGAAGCCGCGGCTGTCCCTCAAGGAATGTCTTAAAATCTTCTCGCATGTGTGCCAGGCCATCGATCACGCGCATAAGAACCACATCCTGCACCGCGACCTCAAGCCGGCCAACATCATGATCGACGAGAACGGCATCGCCCGCGTGATGGATTTCGGCATCGCGCTCGAGTCCACTCGCACGATCACGAGCGTCGGGCCGGGCCACCTCGACGCCTCGGGGACTTTGCGATACATGCCGCCCGAGCAGCACTACGGCAAGAGCGTGCGCGCCTCGGACGTCTACGCTATGGGCGTCTGCCTCTATGAGATGACGACCGGCACCTTGCCCTTCGCGGCCGGCAGCGTCGAGGAGCTCATCGAGCAGAAGCGTGGCCGCCGCTTCCCGGCGCCCAGCGCCCTTGTTCCCGGGCTGCCCAAACAGCTCGACCTCTTCGTGACCGCGGTCCTGGCGCCCGACCCGCAGGACCGCATCGGGAGCGCCGGGGAGTTCCTTGAGCTTCTCGAGGGGATCGCCGCGTGAAGTACTTCACGGCTGAGGAGGCCGACGCCCTCATCCCCGCAATCGAGACGATCTTCGCGGCCGTCGCCGACCTCGCGGCGAAGGCCGAGGTAAAGGCCGCGAGCCTGCGCAAACGGCAGATGACCGGCGACGAGGATCATGCCGGCGAGGCCATCGAGCGGTCCCAGCTCCAGTTCCTCGCCCAAGGCATCAACGAGCAGATGCAGAAGATCGTCGAGCTCGGAGCCCTGCCAAAGGGCGTGAGCCCGGCCCTGGTGGACTTCCCCTCCCGCATCGAGGGCCGCGACGCGTACCTATGCTGGAAGCTCGGCGAGAAGCGCGTTTCCTATTACCACCCCGTGGACGAGGGCTTCTCCACGCGCAAGCCTCTCCCCAAACGCCGTGCGTAAGGCGATCATGACGGCGACGACGCCTTGATACGTCTCATCACACCCGCCTCCTCGCGCCGGACTCCCTGGAAGAACGGCCTCGGCGCCACGCTCGAGCTCGCGACCGATGCCGCGGCGCCCGGCGGAGAGTGGACCTGGCGGCTCTCGATCGCCGATGTGCCGGAGAGAGCGCCGTTCTCGGCATTCCCCGGGATCGACCGCCTCATCGCCTGCCTGTCGGGGCCGGGCCTAACCCTCGAGCGCGCCGGCGCCCGTCAAAGCGTCCCTTGCGAAGGCGACGCGCTGCCCTTTCCCGGCGAAGAACACGTGAGCGGCGAGCCGCTCGGCCCGGGTGTGCGAGACATCAACCTCATGCTGCGCCGAGGCCGCTGGCTCGGACGCATGAGGATTACGCGCGGGCACGCGCTCAAGCTCCAGGCGCCGTTAGTCATCGTGCACGCTCCGGAAGGCACCGCGACGCTGCGCCTGGGCACGCTCGAGGGCGCCGTCGAGCTTTTGCCGGGCTACACGGCCGTCGCAGGCGGGCTCGTCACGATCCCAAAGACACCCGGGGGCCTCGCCGTCGCCTGCGAGCTCACACCGATATGAAGCTGAAGCCTGAGTTCCTGAAGAAAATATAGGGGCTCGACGAGCGGAGGCCCAAAAGGCGGCGTTTGGTGTGCTAAAATATAGCGTTGCAAGGCCGCCTATATGACCTGCGCCGTATTCGGCGCACTGGAGAGCAGATGCCCAACATTCCCGCCGCGAAGATCGTGATCCCCGAAGCCGACCGCAAAGAGATCCTGGCGCTCATCGACGAATCCCTGCGCACGGGAGCTTTGACGCTCGGGCCTCTGACCAAGCAGTTCGAGCAGGGGTTTGCGGCTCTGACCGGCTCGAAGTACGCGATCGCGGTCAACAGCGGCACCTCGGCCCTCGAGATCCCCCTGCGCGTGCTCGGCGTCGAAGGCAAGGAAGTCATCGTCCCCTCGAACACCTTTTTCGCGACCCCGGCCGCGGTGCTGCATGCCGGCGGAACGGTCCGCTTCGCCGATGTGGATCCCTCGACGTTCGCGCTGAGCCTTGAGACCGTGCGCCGCGCGCTCACGCCCAAGACGGCCGGCGTGGTCATCGTCCATATCGGCGGCATCGTGAGCCCGGAAACGCCCGCCATCGCGGCCTTCTGCAAGGAGAAGGGCCTTTTCTTCCTCGAGGACGCCGCGCACGCGCACGGCAGCACCCTCGGCGGGAAATCCGCGGGCACCTTCGGCATCGCCGCGTCGTTCTCCTTCTACCCGACCAAGGTCATGACCTCGGGCGAAGGCGGGATGATCGTGACCGACGACGAGCGCATCTACAAGGAAGCGCTCCAGTACCGCGACCAGGGCAAGGAAGGCTTCACGACCAACTTCCACGTCCGCCTCGGCTACAACTGGCGCCTCTCCGAGCTTCACGCCGCGGTGGGCATCTCCCAGCTCAAGCGCCTGCCCGAGTTCCTCGCCGACCGCCGCCGCGCCGCCGACCACTACACTAAGGCGCTGGTCGGGCTCAAGGGGCTCACGCCGGTGCTGCCGGCCGCCGGGTCGCTCTCCAACTTCTACAAGTACATCGTGCGCCTCGAGCCGGGCATCGACCGGGCGCGCTTCAAGAAGACCATGAAGGAAAAGTTCAGCGTCAGCCTCAGCGGGGAAGTCTACGAGGTGCCCTGCCACCGCCAGCCCGTGTTCGCGAAGTACGCGACCGAGGCTTTGCCGGGTGCGGACGAAGCCTGCGGGCGGCACGTCTGCCTGCCTGTTTACGCCGGAATGACGACCACCGAGGTCGATCAAGTTGTGGGAGCCCTGGGCCAAGCGCTTGAGGCGGAGAGGACAGCATCATGCGCGTAGGAGTCATCGGCGGTTCAGGTTTCATCGGTTCGCACGTCGTCGACAAGCTCATCGACGCGGGGCATGAGGTCACCGTGTTCGACATCATGACCCCCCACCGGCGCGACGTCCGCCACATCGTCACCGACATCTCCGATCAGGGCCGCACCACCGTCTCCCTGGCCGGCGGCTATGACGCGGTGTACATCCTCGCCGCCGTCGCCAACGTCAACGACGTCTACCACATCCCCGTCGAGAGCATGAACACCAATGTGATGGCGGTGACCCACGTGCTCGAGGCCGCGCGCCGCACCGGCATCAAGCGCGTCATCCTCGCCAGCACGACCTGGGTGTACGGCATGACCGACGCGCCCGAAGTCGACGAGGAGACCCCTCTCTCCATCAACAAGGTCGGCCACGTCTACACGGCCTCGAAGGTCGCCGCCGAGATGGCCTGCGTCGCCTACCAGAAGCTCTACGGCATCGAGACGACCATCCTGCGCTACGGCATCCCCTACGGGCCCCGCGCCCGCATGGGAACCGTGCTCGCCACCTTCGTCGCGCGCGCGATCAAGAAGCAGCCCATCGTGATCCAGGGCGACGGCAGCGCGTGGCGCCGCTTCGTCTACGTGGAAGACCTCGCCCTGGGCAACGTCGCCGCCCTCAAGCCCGAGGCCGCCAACCAGATCATCAACCTCGAAGGCATCGAGAAGGTCTCGGTCCGCCAGGTCGCCGATAAGGTCAAGGCGTCCTTCCCCGACGCCGAGATCCGCTACATCGAGGCCCGCAGCGGCGACCTCGACGCCAAGCTCGTCAGCGGCGTGAAGGCCAAGAAGCTCCTCGGCTGGGAGCCGACGGTCGGCTTCGACGCGGGCTCCGAGAGCTATATCCGGTGGGTCAAGGACGCGTCGGTCGCCGTTCCGGCCTGAACCCACGAGCCGCTGAGCATCGCGACGCCGCAGAAGCCCCTTCATGGCAACAGGGGCGGGCTCGACTGATCAGGGCTTTTTGAACTCGGCGCCGATCCCCTTCAAGTCGAGGTAATCGCGCTCACGGCCGGTCGCGAGCTTGTTCTCGATGAGGCATTCCCTGGAGAGGAACGACGCGGGCGCCTTGCCGACATGGCCGGCGACCCGCAGCGTCCATGCGCGTTCCCACGCCAAACCTTTCATGGTCGTGATGATATCCACGCTGTTCGGATCCCGACCAAGCTCGAGAAGCGTTTTCTCTTTGATGTCCGCCGGATCGATCTCGACCCCGGCGAAATCCTTGAGGGCCGCCGCGAGCTTAACGGCATTCGGCGGCGCAGGATCAACAGCTATGTCCATGTCGCTGGTGGCCCGGATATAGCCGTGGAAGCCGACGGCATAGGCCCCGATGATCACATACTCGACGCCATGCACGTTGAGGCACGAGATGAGCTCCTCGTAATCGTCCAACGGCTCGTCGTTAGACGGCGTCATGGACTACCCGCACCATGCTCCGTTCAATATGAGGAGAGCGCGGATTTCGAGGATTGAGCGAGATGATGCGCCGGCTCAACCTGCGCATTTCAGCGACCCGTTCGTCTGGAGACAACGCAAGACAGCCCGCGCGGTACTCAAGAGAGGCTTCATCCTCATCGCGCTCAAGCGGAACGATCTTAACGACTCGGGCGATTTTCCCCATATCAGGTCCCTAGAGTATAACAGCCCGCCCCGCCTTACACCAGTGACCATGAGGGCTCCGAAAGCTATATCCGGTGGGTCAAGGACGCGTCGGTCGCCGTTCCGGCCTGAACCCACGAACCGCTGAGCATCGCCACGCCGACGCAGATCAAAGCGATCCCCGCCAGGCGTAGAGGCCCGATGGGCTCGCCAAGCAAGGCGTAGGCCGCCGCGGCCGCCAGGACATACTCGAGCGCGTTCATCGGCACTGCCCAGGATATCTCGGACCAGGACAGGACCGCGAGCCAAAGAAGCGAGTAGGCGATCTCAAACGCGATCCCGAGCCATATCCAGGGGCTGGACGCCGCCGCCCCGAAAAAGGCGATCAGCGCGGCCGGGGACGAGCCGGACAGGGCCCCCACGCCGATCATGCCTTCCCGTAGGCAAAGATGGCCCGCGCACCCGCAGATCGTGGCGAGAAAGACGACGCCGAGCGCGCGCCGCATCAGGGCCCCTTCCACGAGAACATCGTGAGGAACACGCCGACGGCGATGATCCCGATCCCGGCGAGCCGGCGCGGCTCCAAACGCTCGCCCAGCATCTTATACGCCAGCGCCGCGACGAAGATGTACTCGATCGCGTTCATCGGCAGCGCCCAGCTCAGCTCCGCCCAGGACAGCACGACGAGCCAGGCCAGGAACTGCCCGAAGTTGATGGCCACCCCGGCCAGCACGTGCCGGTTGCGTACAGCCGCCCAGCCGTAGCGCAGAAGATGTCGCGGACGGAAGTCCTCGAGAGGGCCAAGCTCGGTCATGCCGCGACGCGTGAGCACGTTGCCGTACGCGGAGAAGAGGACCGACAAGACGAGGACGAGGGTCGTCGCGATCATGCGGCGGGAGCGAAGGCCTGCGAGAAAGAGGTCAGCCTCGCGCCCGAGCGCTCAAGGGCTTCGCGCACGCGCGGGCTCGTCAGCGCCGCGAGCTCCTCGGCGTGCCGGTAATCGGGCATCGTCTCCCGCAGCAGGCCGACCGTCGCCGTCGCGGGGTGGCAGTAGATCTCGGTGAGCCCGTCGGGCAGGAGCGGTATCAGCCGCAGCCAGGCGCTTTCGACCATCGCGCCGGTCTCGAACAGACCGAAGAGGCAGTCGTTCGTGGCGATCCCCGCTCGCCTCAACCGGGAACGCGTGCTGGCGACCCAGGGCGCCATCACGGCGGCCATCAAGACCGCCGACGGCGGTATCGTCGATAGCGGCTGGGAAGGCACGCGCACGGCAGGAATACGCGTGCTCGCGGCGATCTGAAGCACGGCGCCCAGGATGGTGGGGTGGATATGAAAGTGGTTGTGGCCGTTAAGGTGGTCGAGCTCGAGTCCCAGAGCCTGGAATGCCGCGACCTGGGCCCGGCACTCGGCGACGGCCTGGCGGCGCGCGCGCGGCGATAGGAAGATGCGCGCCCCATGCCCGACGAGCCCGGGGCGAAAGCGTCCCGAGCCGTCCACGAGATCGGGCACCTCGTTCGCCGGGAGGATCGGCCTCCCCTCGGCGAGGGTCAGGTGAAGGCCAACCTTGAGCCCGGGCCGCGCTCGCGCGAGGGCGGCGGCCGCGTGCGCCTGCGGCGCGGCGACCATGAGGCTCGCACAGCTCAGGATCCCGAACTCATGGCCGCGCATCACCGCCTCGTTGACCTCGGGGCTGAGGCCGAAGTCGTCCGCCGTGACGACGACCTGCTTCACGCGGCTTCCACGAGCCGGCTGCCGGAGAGCACGAACACGCGCCCCTTCCAATGGACCTCTCTTTGCAGAAAGCTGGCGGCCCAGGTCGCCGCTCCGATGAGGTCGCGCAGCGGCAGGAGCCACAGCGTGCGCAGGCCCTCACGGTCGCCAAGGAAAAGGCAGGAGGACGCGGCGCAACTCAGCCGCACCCCGATGGTCGCTAGCATGATCTCAAGCCCGAGCAAACCCTGGGTCGAGCAGTAGAGCGCGACCAGCGGCACGCCGCGCACGAGCCAGGTGAAGAAGAAGCCGACCGGGGAGGCGGCGCGCGTATTCTGGTCCCAGTAGACCTGATGCCGCCACCACGGACGCCAGCCGCTGAGATCGACGCCGGTGCCGGCGACATGACGCCCGATCACGACCCGAAGGCCCGCGGCGACGATCCGCCGTCCGAGCTCAAGATCCTCGACGAGGCTGTCCGCCATCGGCTCAAGCCCCCCGATCTTATCGAGCGTCTCGCGCCGGATGGCCTGAGAGGCGCCCGGGCAGGCCAGGGCCACGCCGGTCATGGTCGCGAAGATCATCGAGGGCACGAACTCGGCGTTGAGCGACAGCAGTTCGAGAGACTCCCAGAGGTTGACGGCGCCGTGCGCGCGGTAGAGGGTGCAATGGATGCCGACCCCAGGGTCGGCCAGCGGCGCCGTGACCGCATGCAGATAGTCCGGAGGCAGGAGCATGTCGCTGTCGGAATAGACCAGCACCTCGCCGGTCGCCTGCCGGGTGGCGTTGAGGATGTTGCAGAGCCGGCCGTTGGGCCCGGCGGCCGCGGGATCGACCACGATCCGCACGCGGCGCTGCGGGTTCTCGGCGCGGATGCGCTCGAGGATCGGAAGGACCGGATCCTCGGGATTCTGAAGCGCGTAGACGATCTCATAATCGGGATAGTCCTGAGCGCAAGCGCTGGAAAGGTTCTCGTAGAGGTTCTTCTCCAGGCCGCACACGGGCTTGATCAGCGAGACCGAGGGCCGATAGCCCTCTTTCCCCGGACGCGCCTTGCGCCCAAAGAAGATCGCCACCGTGATCGCCACGATGATCCAATACGCCCAGGAGAGCAGCACGAGCCCAAGCAGAAGGCCGTGCCAGATGGCCAGCATCACAGAGAGAGAATACCATTCGGCGGAGGCTCGGTGCAGGCGCCTAAATAAGCGATAATGACAGAAGTTCCTGGCGCGAAGACTTTCCACGCGGCCCATCGACATCGAGAGGCGAGATAAAATGATGAACGTCCGAAACGTGCTGACTGCGGTCGCGGTGCTGGGCCTCGCTCTTCTCCCCTCCCGCGGCTTCTGCGCCGAGACGGCCGCGACGCAAAGCGCGAAGGACGACACATTCACCTCAGCGGAGGTCCTCAAGGCGATCTCGGATCTCGGCGGAGACATGTCCTCGGACATGGCCAAGGTAGTCGAGTCGGTATTCGCCCAGAACGGACGCCCTACCGGCGTCATCGTCGGAAAGGAGGCTCAGGGAGCGTTCATCATCGGCTACCGCAAGGGCTCCGGCAAGCTCCTCGCCAAAGGCCAGACCGCGGCGCAGGCGCAGTCCCTCGCGTGGCACGCCCCGTCCATCGGCTTCAACGTGGGCGCAAGCGCCAGCCGTGTCACCATCCTCGTCTACGGTGCCCGGAACACAGACCAGCTGATGGACCGCTTCACCTCGATCCAGGGCAGCTACCACTTCATCGCGGGTGCGGCCGTCAGCTATCTGCGCAGCAGCCTCGACATGACAGACAAGACCGCGATCAGCCTGGCCCACGTCTCCGTCGGCCTGGGCCTGGACGCGGGCGTGGCGCTCGAAAGCCTGACGTTCCACAAATAGAGAGCCTACGCTTCTCTATGGCTTAAGTCAGCGGCCTCGACCGCCTCGGCGCTGACCGCCGCCCTGTCGCTGCGAACCGCTCTGTCGGCGCTCCGCTCCCTGGCCGCGCCCTCCGCGCCCCTCGCCCTGGCCATGGTCTCTGACGCCATTATCGCGACGCTCACGGCGTTCGCCCTGGCGTTCCTCGCGGCGTTCGCCCTGGCGTTCCTCACGGCGTTCGCCCTGGCGCTCCTCACGGCGTTCGCCTTGGCGTTCCTCGCGGCGTTCGCCCTTGTGCTCTTTGCGGCGCTCACGCTTATCTCCGCGGCGCTCACCCCGCTCGCCCTTGTGCTCCTTGTCGCCGGGAATCGCCGGACGCTCACCGGGGATGGCAGGTTGGGTGCCGGAAGGCGTCTCCTCCGGTGAACCTCCCTTGGCTTTGTCGCCGGGGATCGCGGGGCGCTCGCCCGGAATGGCGGGCTGGGTTCCGGAGGGCGTCTCTTCGGGAGGCCCGCCCTTGGCTTTGTCTTCAGCGCGAAGCGGGGCCGCGGCAAACAGCGAAACGGTGAGGATGAGCAAAGTGAGTTTCATTAAAAGCCTCCTGAATCCATACGAGGATAGGGCGGATTGCATAAAAACTCAAGGGGGGCTTTGGTCACAGCGCTCGCCTTGCGGGCGTCCTCAATTTGATTGAATAGCGCGTCGCTCAAGGAGACCCATGGGCTTTCTATTAGGCGCGGCGTTCGGATTCGTGGCGTGGTTCCTGCTCAGCTATCTCGTGGCCGGCCTGTACACGGTCGACCAGAACGAGCGGGCGGTCAAGACGAGCTTCGGGCGCGCCCAGCGCCTCGAGGGGACGAAGACCCTCGACGACCCCGAGCTCAAGGCGACGCTCAGCGCCGACGAGCAGCTGCGCTACAACTACCCTCAGCTTCGCGTCATCCCGCCCGGCGGCCCGTACTTCAAGTGGCCCTGGGAGAAGGTCTACAAGGTCTCGATCGCGACCGAGAGCATCCACATCGCGACGGACCCCGAGACGCCGGGAGCCAACAAGGGCGGCTCCGTCCTCGAGGCGATCACGATGGACCAGCTCAACACCGGCCTCACCGGCCAGATCCGCTTCCGCGTCTCGGAGCGCAACCTGTACGCCTACCTGTTCGGCATCAAGAACCCGATCGTCCATGTGATGGGCTATTTCGTCTCGGTGCTGCGCGAGAAGATCGCGACGTTCGAGGCGCCGAAGCTCGAGGGCGCCTCACACTCCCAGGCCACGGGCTTGAGCGAGCTCAGCGGTGTGTCGATCAACGATATCCGCAAGAACCTGCGCTCCCTTAACGACGATATGGATCAGGACTGCAAGTCCTCGACCGCCCGCTACGGCATCATCCTCGACGCGTCCTTGATCACCGGCATCGACCCGCCCCCCGAGGTCGACTCGGCGCTTGCCGCCATCAATACGGCCCACAACCACGTCTCCTCCGAGATCAGCCTGGCGCAGGCGTCGGCGGACCAGAAGATCGTGCAGTCCAAACGCGCCGTCGAGCTCGAGACGCTCAACGCCCAGGCCGAGGTCGAGCCGTTGCTGGCGCTCGCCAAGCAGCTCACCGACCTCAAGGCCATCGGCGGCTCCGGCTCGCTGATCGCGTACCTGCGCAACGTCCGCCTCGGCATCTTCAAAAACACGAAGCAGCTGGTCCTCGAGAACCGGCAGCACTGGGAGGGCCGTTAACATGAACCCCTTTACGCTCGCCGCAGGCGTGACGTTCTTCGGTCTTTTCATCCTTGTTCCCGTGCTGCTCGGCTTTCTGCGCATGCTCGGGTTCTACACGATCGTCCACGAGGGCACCTCGAAGGTCTTCGTGCTGTTCGGCAACGTCCTTGAGACGATCACCGAGCCCGGAATCCACTTCCTGTGGCTGAAGATAGGGCCCGCCGCGCTCATCGTCAACTGGATCGGCACATGCTACACGCTCGACATGCGCATGGACCAGGTCTATCGCCGCTCCGAGCCCGTCAACTCCGAGGAAGGCGCGCCGATGGGCATCGGCATCTGGTACGAGATGTACGTCTCCGATCCGGTCGCCTTCCTGTTCAAGAACGCCGACCCGAGAGGCTCGCTCGCGGCCAACGTCAGCAACGCCACGGTGCGCTCGCTGTCGAACATGAAGCTCGCGGCCATGCTCGGCTCGCGACACCAGATGAGCCAGGTCGTGCGAGAGGAAGTGTCGCCGAAGTCCCACGAATGGGGCTACAAGCTCGGCTCCGTCTACATCCGTAAGGTCCACCTGCGCGATCCGCGCATGATCAAGCAGATCGAGGAGAAGGTGGTGAACCGCCTACGCCAGGTGACCTCGTCGATCAAGCAAGACGGCGAGAACCAGGTCAACATCATCGCCAGCACCGCCCAGCGCCAGGCGTCCATCGCCTTCGGCGAGGCCGCGGCCCTGCGCCCCAAGATCGTCGGCAACGCCCTGAAGGAGATCTCCTCGGCGCCCGACATACTTCAGGCCATGTTCGAGATCCTGGAGGTCCAGCGCGTGCTCGAGAGCGGCGCGCAGATCACCATGGTCCCTCCCGGCTCTGACATGCTCCGGCAGATGATCGCCGCGCGCGTCGACGCCCCGCCGTCGAATCCGAACGCCTGAAGCCGATCATACTGATCGTCGATGAGCAGGGGCGCACGGCCATCCTCCCCCTCCCCGGGGCGGAGCGCCTGCCGGCGCTCATCGAGTTTCGGGGAGAGCGCTTCGTCCGCAAGAGCGAGCTTCACGTCACGATCGTCGGTTCCCGCGACAAGCACGACGGCGCGGCCCTAGTAGCGGCCGCGAGCGGCCTCGAGTTCACGGTCAAGCCGACCGGGGCTTATCGTCTCGTTCAGAAGGGCGGGAAGCGCTGCCTCATCGAGCTCGTCGAGGTTTCGGGGCAGGAAGCCTACTGTGCGCGCCTGGAAAAAACGCTGGACCTCCCCCTCGACACGGTGCCGCGTATGCCGGCCCATGTCACTTTGTTCACGGAGCCCGGAGGACGCGGCATCGCACTCTACTCCGTCGCGGAGCTGGAGACCCTGTCCTGCCCTGCCGATCTGAAGCTCGCGCATAGCCCCTGGCGGCTGGATGAGAGCGGTTCTATAGCGAAGTAACGACCTCAGGGCTCCTTGCCGGGCGTTCCCCGCACCTTCGCGTCGCGGATGACGGCGAAGGTCTCGTAGGCCGCACCGACGAACCCGACGGCGATGAGCAGCCGTGCGGCATATTCGGGATGAGCGAACCGGCCGGAGAAGATGACAAGGCGGTCCGCATACGCGTTGGAGTTCCACTCCAGGCACATCAACGCCAGATAAAGAATGGAAACGGCTATCGTCCCCGTGAGCCACAGAGCCAGACGCCAACTCCGCGGAAACAGCACGAAAACACGGACGGCCCTGTCGACGAAGCGGTCCATCGACCTCTGCTCGGCCTCCTCCGTATCGATCAGCTCGATGCGGCCGGTCTTCCGGAGCCAGACGATAAGGGCGAATGGAAGGAACGCCGCGACGGAACCGAGCCACCACGGCCAAGGGGACCGATCCGAGGCTTGCGCGGCGAAGCCGACGCCCAGCATGATGACGAAGACGATGATGCCGAGCCAGAGAGCCAGGTGGAAGAAGGCGTCCGGGACGCGCGCGCGGGCGGGCATGGGCGCAGTATAACAGGGCACGGCGGATGCCGCCACCAGGCCCCTGATCTAGCGGGCGGGAACGGGCGGAAGGCCTTCGATCTCGCGGATCTGGTCCTCCACGAACATCCTGGTACCCTCGTCGAGCTTGAAGCCAAGCGCCCTCTTGAAGAACTTGAGGGCGTAGCTGTCGTTCTCCTCACGCCTCAGGCACAGGCCCATGCCGGCGTAGGCTCTCGCGGCGGCGTCGTCGGAGACCTTCAGACGCTGGATCACCTTGAGCGCAGACGTGAAGGATGATCGCGCCATGGAGATATCTCCCTCGCGCAGCCAGGCGGCCCCGACGCGCTCGTGATAGCGCACCAGACGAGGATCCCCCGGCCTGAGCTCGGCCAGCACGTCGTCAAGCGCATCCCGGGCTCTCGTGTACTCGCCCCTTTCGATCAGCTGATCGATCTTCTTGAAGTCGGCATCGACCCGATCTGCGCGGCGGGCCGCGGCCGGGAAGGTCAGGAACAGGAGGGCGAGGGCAAGAACGGTTTTCATGCGCCCAATAAGGATAGCGGATTGGCACGGGCCGTCAATACCGGGGCGGTCTCGGGGCGCCCGGTCTCGAACCGGGAACCTCATGGTCCCAAACCATGCGCTCTGCCAATTGAGCTACGCCCCGGTAAGACCGCGATCTGATTATAGCACTCTTAACAATTCCGTCCTTGCGCGCGGCACGGCGCGCGGGTACACTAACCTCGTGAATAAACTCCTCGCCATCGCCGTCCTCGGCCTCCTGTGCGCGTGCAAAGCGGGCCCCCCCACCATCCTCATCAACGACGACGACCGCCAGTCCTACGTCCGAGACAACGACGCCGAGGAGCGCCGCGCGCGCGAAGCGCTGGCCGACATCCAGAAGAAGGTGGAGACCGGCACCTTGCCCAAGATCCAATTCGAGTTCGACCGGGACGCGATCACGCCCGAGTCCGATCCGACCTTGAGCCTCGTCGCACAGCTCCTGATCAAGAATCCGCGCCTGAAGATCATCTGCCTGGCGCACACCGACAGCGTGGGCTCGTCGGAGTACAACCTGGACCTCAGCGAGCGCCGCGCGCGCGCGGTGAAGAGCTTTCTCGTCAGGGAGGGAGTCGACCCGCCCACGATCCGCTTCAAAGGCATGGGCTACTCGAGGCCCATCGCGGACAACTCGACCGACGAGGGCCGCGCCAAGAACCGGCGCGTGGAGTTCCGCGTGACCTACCGCGACTGGGAAGCCGTTTACTAGCGCATCCGTTCATTTCACTTCCGGCGCCGAAAGTAAAATAGCGTTTCCGTGAATTTCGGTCTCCCCGGGGACGTTGATATTGCGTATTCGATCATCGGCTCCCCGACCATACCGAGCTTGCGCGCGGCCTTCGTCGAACCACGCGTTGTCGAGATGCGCGTTGGTCCAATCCATGTCGTAAAGCGCCCCCGTGGGCAGAACCAATAATCGGCAGCCCACGGCGGCGTATATCTTCCGAAGAGTGCTGAGCCGCACGTCGGCGCCCTTCTCGGCGCGCCCGATCAGGGACGCCGATACGCCGGCCTTGGCGGCGAGCTGCTTTCGATTGAGGCTGAAGCGGATGCGCAGGCGCATCAGGAACTCGGGCAGCGGCCAGGAGGCGAACGCGGCAGGCGCGGCTTCTCCATGCGCGATGGCGTCACGAACCGGATCGGCAGAATTCAGGATTTCTTTCATACCAATCATACGATCGAAGGGGTCGAAAAGTTCCCTACGGTGCGCGGAAGGACCAGGCCGCGATCCGGCTTTTCTTCTGCCCCTGCGCCATGTCAATGCGCCGCCGCTGGAGCGCGCCGGCCTTGTTCAAGGCCTTCTCGACGACGGGCAAGGTCGAGACCTTCGAGATCAGGACGGTGAACCAGAGAGCCTGCGTCCGGAAGTCCGCGCTCTCCTCGATCAGGCGGCGCACGAAGGCCTCCTCGCCGCCCGGAGACCACAGCTCGTTCTCCGCGCCTCCGAAATTACGTTCGGCCTCGGGCTGCCGGCCGAGCTTCTCCCATTTGTCGCGGGCGGCCTTACGCGCGTCCTCGAGCGACGCGTGAAACGGCGGGTTGCACATCACGAGGTCGAACGACTCCCCGCTGTTGATGATCCCCTCCAGGATCGATGAGGAGCCCGTCTGCAGGCGCAGATCCACACCGCCAGCCAGCCCGGGGTTCGACTCGACGATGCGCTGCGCGGAGGCCAGGGCGACAGGATCGGTGTCGCAGCCCGTGAATCGCCACCCGTACTCGGCCCGGCCGATGATCGGATACACACAGTTGGCGCCGACACCGACGTCGAGCACCCGAACGGAGTCCCCCCGCCGCAGGTCCAGAAGGTCCGCCGCGTGATGCACGTAATCGGCTCGGCCAGGGATCGGCGGGCAAAGATAGCCGGGCGGCAGAACCCACTCCTTCACGCCGTAATAGGTTCTCAGCAGGGCTCGATTGAGGATCAGCACCGATTCCGGATCGGTGAAGTCGATCGTGGGCTCCCCGGAAGGATTCAGGTACGCGACGGCCTCAAGCTCGGGAGAGCTCTTCACGAGCAGATCGAAGTCGTAACGGCCGCTGTGCCGATTGCGAGGGTGCACTGGGTTCAGTTTACCGTAAAAAGAGAAGCCCCCGTCGATTCGCCGAACGCGAATCGCACGGAGGCTCCTTTCAAAACGTCGCTAGTCAGATGAATCAGTTCTTCTTGGCTTCCGGCTTGCCCATCTGCGCCAGGTTCGCGCGCGACTTGGCGAGGATCTCCGAGTAGGCGACGCCGGTCAGGATCTCGAGGCCCTGGCTGACGTGGCTGACGGCGTAGATGTGGAACTTGCCGGCCTTCACGGCCTCCACCACCTCGAGCGAGAGCTGGAGGTCAGCCACGTTCGCCTGCGGGATCACGATGCCCTGATCGCCCGTCAGGCCGCGAGCCTTCGCGAGCTCGTAGAAGCCCTCGATCTTGTGGTTCACGCCGCCGATAGCCTGCACGTTGCCGAACTGGTCGGCCGAGCCGGTCACGGCGAAGTTCTGGCCGATCGGAACACCCGAGAGCGCCGACAGGATCGAGTAGATCTCCGTCGAGGTCGCCGAGTCGCCGTCGATGCCGCCGTAGTTCTGTTCATAGGAAATCGAGAGGCGCGCCGGAAACGGCCGCTTCTGCGCGAACAGGTTCTGGAGGAAGCCCTCGACGATGCCCAGCGCCTTGTTGAAGGACGAGCCGGTCTGGTTCGGGCCGGCGTTGCGGTCCACCGAGATGATCCCGCCCATGCCCGCCGCGGCGGAAGGCACCACGGTGATGCGCATCGGCACGCCGAAGGTGCCCATGACGGCCAGGCCGTTGATCTGGCCGACCTTCTTGCCGGTCGTCTCCACGACGAACACGTTGTCCTTATAGGTCTGAAGCATGTGCTGGCGATAGACCTCCTCGCGATCCTGCTTGGTCTGCATCGCGGTGTCCACGTCCTCACGGCGGACCTCGTTGCGGCCCGCCTCGTGCGCCCAATAGGTGGCCTCGCGGACGACGCTGTACAGCGCGCCAAACTGCGCGGTCAGCTTCTTATTGGAGTCGGCCATGCGCGCGCCCTGCTCGACGAGGGCGCTCATCGCGTCCTGCGTCAGGTTCGTCGCGTCCTGCTTGAGCTCTCGGGCGAGCGTCAGCACGGCCTTCTTGAAGAACTGCACGTAGCCGGCCACCGACTCCTCGCCGACCTTGAGCGTGGACTGGAAGTCGGCGGACGCCTGAAAGTTCATCGCGAAGTCCTGGTCCTGGCGCTCCACCATCATGCGCAGGCTCGGAGAGCCGATCAGCACGACCTTGACCTTGCTCGGGACGTGATACGCCTCGCCCTTGCCGTTCATCAGGCCCTGGATTCCGCCCTCGACCATCGACGCGTCGCCGGTCTTCACGGCGGCCATCAACGCCTGGTACAGGCCCGGAGCGCGCAGCACGTCCATGAAATCGAGCACGAGGAAGCCGCCCTCGGCCTGCTGGATCGCGCCGCCGATCAAGGTCGGGCCGCCCGGGGCGCCGCCCTTGACGAGGCCCACGCCCGGGATGATCATCGTGCGCTTGTTGTCGTCGGCCTTGCCGAAGACCTTGTCGAGGGACGGATTCTTGACCCAGACCACCGGGGCGCCCGTCTTGCCGCCGTTGCTGGAGAGGACGCTGGCCTCGAAGAAGTCCTGGGCGTCCATCGCCTTCTGCCCGGGGGCGTCCTTGATCCCTTCCTCGCCGTCCTCATCGGCCGGCGTGGCGATCTTGCCCATGAAGATCTGGTAGTTGGACGCCGAGAAGTTCATCAGCGCCTTCACGTAGGAGGCGGCCTTGAGCTGCTCCGGCGTGGCGGTTGTCTTGGGCTGGCTCTTGGCCAGCGCCTGCTGCGCGGCGCCGAACTCCTGGTTCTTCGCCTTGAACTCGGTGAGCAGGGGCTCGACGGCCGCGCCGAGAGCTTCCTGGATCTGCTTGAACTTGGCCGGGGTCAGGCCGGCCTTCATGAGCGCTTCGACCTTCTGCTGGCTCAGAGCCTCGCCGCCGTGCGTGTAGGCGACCTGGAGCTTGCTGCCGTTCTGGATGAAGGCGATGCCGAAGCCGTCGACGTTGACGGCGGAGACGCGCGCCTCGAAATCGGCGGACCACGCATCGATCTTCGCCTGCAGCGCGGCCATCTCGGGGGTCGCCTTGGCCTCAGGCATGACCGCCTCCATCAGCGGCGCGCCGGCCTGGTTGATGATGGAAGCGACGGCCTGCGTCTCCATCTTGCCGATCTGCTCCTGGGCGGCCTCCATCTCCTTGTTGTTCTGCTCCATCATGGCCTTGAACTTCTCCATGACGCCGGGGAATTTCTGGTCCCGCTCCTTCATGGCCGCTTCGATCTGCTCGCGGGTGTAGGCCCCGGCGGCGATGTCCGCGTCCATGTTGGCGGGATCGACGGCCTGGCCATTGCGCATGAGCTTGAGGCCGACCATCATGCGGCCCTCGCCGGAAGGCTTCGCGAAGAACTCGACGGTGAAAAGGCCGCCGGCGAGCGTGATCGCCTTGACCTCGGCCTGGAAAGCCTCCTCGCGCTGAGCACCGGCTTCCTGGATCTGCGCGACGATCTGCTTCTTTGCTTCGCCGATCTTGCCCGATCCGAGGACCTGAGGCAGATAGGACTTGAGCGTCGCCACGAAATTGCGCACGCCCTTCACGAACGCCGGGGCGCGGCCCGTCGCGAGCTCGAGCACGAGCGGATTTTCCTTGTCCTTGAAATTCGTCACGGCGACGCGGTCGCCGGGGGTCGCCATCTTCGCGGCCACGTCGGGGAGCATGTGGCGCAGGGCCGTCTCGCGGCCGGAGCCGTCCGGGCCGGCGACGAAGAGGTTGTAGTGGCGGCCGGGCATCTGCAGGCCGAACCGGATCGCCTTCAGAGCGGCGTCCTGGCCCACGACCTGGTTGTCCGACACGGGGATAGCGGAGGTGTTCTCCGGGAGCTGCGCGACCGAGGGCGCGTAGTGCAGGTCCGCGATCTTCACCGCGTAGTCCTCAGGATCTGCCGGCTTCGCCGGCGAAACAGGGTCAGAGGCTTTCTTCGCGACCATCTTCGCGAGCGGAGCGGGGAGCAGGCGCGTAACGACCGAGCGCCAGCCGCCGGCCTGGACGGGCGCCGCTTCGGGAGCTTCGGCGCGAGCCTTCTCGGCGTCCCAGATCTTGCCCAGCTCGGCAGAAGAGCCGGAGCTGTTCGCGGCGTTGATGGCGGCGGCCATCGTGATCATGTTCTGCTTGGCCGAGCCCTCGGGCATGGCCTGGGCCGCGACGATCAGTTTAGCTGCGTCCTCACGCGAAGACATCGTCTCGGGCAGAACGATGCCCTTGGCCTGCAAAGCGTTGATGAGGCCGATCACCGGGTGCGCCTCGACGGCGAGGGGCATGGCCGCGGCAGGCATCGCCTGCGCCGAAGCGATCGGGGCCGCGGCCATCGCCTTCACCGCGGGGGCGACTACGAGGGCCGGAGAGTTCAGAGAAAGGCTAGGGAGCGTCACCGGAGCCATTACCGCCGACATATTCGGGGTCATGGTGCCCATCGTGCCAACGGCGCCGATGATTCCGGCGCTATTTCCCGCGCGGGCCGCTGCGGACTGGGTCTGAGACCAGGCGCTCATCGGCGCGGAAGCGAAAAGGGCCAGGGCCAGGGTCACGGCCAGGGACTTCTTCGCGACGGTTCTCTCGATGATCATTATCGGCTCCTCTAAATAGAACGACCTGCGGCGTTGCTGAATTATAGAGGAACTTCCGGGAAAGGGACTGGTGCAGATGGGTAAGCGGGGCCCAGACAAACGGCCTACGCCTAATTAGGCCTGAGGGGTCCTAGCATCCTATTAGAGGACCACCGACCAGCTTCAGTCTGCGCGAAATAGGACGGCCAGGCCGGCGGCGTCGGGAGACGCCGCGAATGGGCTCAGGTCCAAAGACGCCACCGGAGAATCGGGCCGGAAGCGCAGCCCGCGCTGGCCGCCTGCGCGCGCCTGGCCGTTCTCGATGACGGCCTCGAAGACGAATACAGGCGCGCCGACGTCCTCGGCGTCGAGATCGACGGCTTTAGCGAAAGCCTTCGGCTTGACCCGGCACTCGGCGATCACGGAGATCCGTCCGCCAAGAGGCACGACGCGAGACGCGAGATCGTCGCTCGAAGCGCGGCACGAGTACTTCCATTTCCCCCCGCCGCGACGCAGGATCACGATATTGAGCCGTGAGGCGCCCGACACTTTCCCATCCTCACCGAACGAAAACGAGAACTCAGCCTCGTAGCCGCGCCAGCCGAAGCGGTCCGGGAATTCCACGGTCCGGCCCGAAGGATCGAAGCCGCCGGCATCGCGCACCGTCATGCGCTCGCCCGCGAACGCGGGCGCGGACAGGAACGCGACGAAGAGCAGCGAGAGGATTCCCATACCCGCAGTTTAGCTGCGGGGTGTTGCGTGCGTATTGCGCCGCTCTTCCTTATTATAGGACCAGGACGGCCCCGATCTTCTAAATCTCGATCTGGTAGTACGGCGCCGGATCGAGGAAGGGGCGCGCTTCGCCCTTACCGTCGGGCTGGGCGCGCAGATCGAGGATCTTCTTCCAGGGAAGACGGAAGTCGCGCCCCTTGGGCGCCTGAGGCTTGAGTTCGAATCCCTTTTGCGCGGGCAGATGGAGCGAGGGTGCCGCGGAGGACGGAGTCGCGACCACGACCGCGGCGCCGAGCTCGACCGCGCGGGCGGAGGCGGCGCGCAAGACGCGAGCCGAGCCTTCCTCGTCCTCGGCGGGCGCGGAGACGAGCACGAGCTGGACCGCGCGCTTCTTCATGGAAGCGGCGATCTCGGGCTTCTCGATCGAGAACGCCGGAAGTACCGCGACCACCGCGCCGCGGAAGCGGAACAGAGGGAAGCGCGTGCCGGGCTTCACCGGCGGCTTCTGCGCGCGCTCGGCCGGAGTGGGGTCGACCTTATCCATCACCTGCCAGGAGCCGCCGGAGAGAACATAGGCGCGGCTGACGACATGATCCCAGCCCGCCTCCTGATACGGCGCGTTGCCGAGAACTACGAGGCGCTCGGCGCCAGCGGCATCCCTGACGCTGGAGAGTACGCCCTCGAGGCTGCGCCCGTTCGAGAACTGCTCCGGGAATACGATGACGTCGGCCCCGGCCTTGGCGGCGGCGGCGACCTCGCTGATGACGCGAGCATCCCACTCCTTGTCCGTCGAAGGCTTCCAGGAATAGTCCCAGGAGACGGCTCGGACGATCAGCGCGTCGGGAACGACGGGAGCTTTCGACGGCGCGGCCGCCGTCGCGGAGATGCACATGGCGATGAGCACCAAGCAGAAAAATGCATTTTTTCGCATGGCGCATCGTATCATTTTCTTCCGGCGCGGGGACCTTGGACCCACCATCGAGAGTCGAAGGTCCCACTGTAAAGGTAGTGCGATTGCCTCCCCCGAGTGGGACCAATTTTGACAACGTGCGCGGTTACCGCGTGCTAACATCACACTCAATGAAATCACGCGCGCTTCGCTCCGTTGCGTCCCTCGTCGTTTCGTTCGTCGTCGTGCTCGCGCCCTGGCCGGCATGGGCGCAGACCGCCCGCGTCATCGCGCCCGTCTCGTCCGCCTCTTCGGCCGCGGGCGCCGTCGCGGCACCGGCCGCGAACGTATCCGTCATATCGCTCCTCTCTCCTTCGTTCGGCTCGCTGTCCGCTCCTTCGTTGCAGGCCTCGGGCGCGCCGGTTCCTCTCGAACGCGCCTCCGTTCCGGCCGCGATCGCCGCACAGGCCCCGATCCTCCCGGCCGCCTCGGCGCTGCCGGAGCCCGCGAGCCCTTCTCCCGCCTCGGCACAGCCTGCGTCCGTCATCGCGCTCTCTCCCGCGGCCGCGGCGGAAGCGGCGGTTCGCGGCAAGACCGTCGTCATGGTCGGCACGAAGGGCTCGCGCCCGTTCATCATGCAGGAAGCTCTGCGCGTCGCCAAGGAGCTCGGGCTCAACCTCGTGCTCGTGGACGATCCCGCGAACCGCAAGAATTCCATCGACAGCATTCCGGACTCGAATTTCATCGCCGCGCCCATCAACACCCGCGACGGCAAGACGATGGGCAAGATCGCGGAGACCGTCGCCGCGCACCCCGAAGGCGCGAAGGCGCACGCGGTCGTCGGCTTCATGAGCCTGTACGCGAGCCTGACCGGCAGGATCACCGACAAGCTCGGCGCAAAAGGCATCGCCGGCGATGTCGTCGCCGCGGCCGACAACAAGCCGGAGGCACGCAAGCGCCTCAACGTGGACGCGAGCCAGCACGTCGCGTACGCGGTGATCGGAAGCGAGAAGGAGGCGCGCCAGGCGTACCACGAGATCTCCGAGGAAGGCAAGTACAAGGTCATGATCAAGACCAGCCGCGGCGAGAACAGCCGCTTCCTCGACCTAAACATCAAGTCCGAGAACGAGGCCGCCGCCGCCTACCTCAAGATGGACGCGGCCGTGCGCGACTTCGTCGCCCGCCCCGAAGCCAGGCAGACCACCTTCAGCACGCACCCGGGCCTCATGATGGAGCGCATGCTCGAGAAGAACCCGGGCACCGAGGAGACCTCCGTCGAGGTCGTCATGCAGGACGGCAAGGCCGCCTTCGCGATCGTCTCCGATACCAAGGGCCTAGGGCAGAAGGGCGAGCTCGCCGGCGGCATTCTCGTGTTCCCCGGACAGACGGCCGTCGCGGACCACGCTGAGCTCATCGCCGCCTCCGAGCGCGCCCTCAAGGCGCTCGGCCTCAAAGACGGCAACGCGCGCCTCGACCTGTTCTCCACCCCCGACGGCCCGCGCGTCATCGAGATCAATCCCTTCATGGGCGGCGTCGCGATCTGGCAGGCAGTGAAGAGCCTGACCGGCATGAGTCTCGTGGAACAAGGACTGCGCTCCATACTCGGCCTGAAGGTCGACCCCGGGCACACGCCCGACGGCGTCATCCATTACACCTTCCTCGCCTCCAGCCGCAACGGCACGCTCGAGTCCGTCGAAGGCCTCGAGGCCGCGCGCAAGGTTCCCGGCGTCGAGCTCGCGCGAGTGTTCGTCGAGGCGGGCGACCGCATCGTCGCGGCCAAGGGCAACGCCTATGAAGAGTGGGCGGAGATCATCGGCAAGGGCAAGACCTGGCGCGACGCGATCCGCTCCGCGCTCCTGGCCTCGCGCCGCCTGGTCCTGAAGATCAAGCGCGACAACGGCGAGATCGTGCGCGCGCGCGGCGACTATCAGCAGCCGACTGCTCAGGACCTCGTACCGGAACTGAAGACGCAGTCCCCGTCGTCGCAGCTTCCGCCTGCGGCGGAAGCCGCGCCGACGCCTGCACCTGGGCTCTTCTCTAAGGTCGTGCTCGGCTTCCTCTCGACCTTCGTGCTCGTCTCGACCGTCGTCGAGTCGACCTCGCTCGCCGTTTCCCAAATGACCCAGCCGCTGACCCAGGGCTTCCTGGCGCTCGCGGGCCTGACCGTCGTGAGCTACCTCGCCTACACCGCCGGCGCGCTGTTCGGCGGCCGCTGGGTGGATAAGTTCGGCATCAGCCGCACCTACCGCACCGTCCTCACCGTGCGCACCGGCATCTGGATCACGATCGCCTTGCTGTTCAACCCGCTGACCGGCACCTTGCCGCTCGCAGCACTCATCGGCCTGTTCAGCCTCGACTACTTCTTCCACTCGATCGGCCGCGTCGCCGAGCACAAGCTCCAGGTCGCCTGGTTCCACGACAAGCCGACCTCGTCGAGCCGCTTCGGCTCCTTCCGTGACTTCATCGAGTACGGGACCGTGTTCGTCGCCTCGGCGATGGGCCTCGCCATCGCCGCATTCGGCTTCGGCGCGGTGATCTACCCCGCGCCCGTCGCCTTCGCGATCGCGGCGGGCCTGGCCTTCCTGCTCAAGCTGCCCAAGGCCACGCCGGCCGCGGCCGTCGAGGCGAAGAAAGCGGGCTGGGGCGCGGGCTTCCGTGGCGTGTTCAAGAACCCCGGCATCGCCAAGCCCCTTTTAGGATACATCCTTCTTTCCAGCTTCCTGTACATGATGTACTACATCATCGCCACGGCCTTCGGCGCCTACGTCGCCGGCGATCCGAAGCACGCGGCCGCCGTCGCGGGATCGCTGACCGGCCTCTACGGCGTGGGAGCGCTGTTCGGCGCGCTCGCGATGGACCGCCTTAGCCGCCTCATCGATAAGAAGACCGCGCTGCTGCCCGAGGCTGAGCGCGATGACGCGGGCCGCAAGCTATACGCAAAGAGCGCGGCCAAGTCCCTGATCTGGACCGCGGCCGCGATGCTCGGCTCCTGGGCCTTCGTCAGCCAGACCGTGCTGTTCACCTTCGTATGGCCGATCTTCCCGATCTCCCCGCTCCTGCTCCTGATCGGCTTCACGAGCCAGATGGCGATCATCCACCTCGACACCATCATGAAGGACCGCATCCCCAAGGAGGACAAGGCGCTCGCGGGCAGCATCCTCGGCGCGATCCGAACCTTGACCTACCTGAGCTTCGTCGCGGGCTTCCTGCTGTGGGGCGGCTTGTTCGCTGGCTTCGGCACAGCGACCTTCTGGATGTTCGCCGCCTTCTACACCGGCGTCGCGCTCGTCTACCTCAAGCTCGCTCGCTGGCTGAAGACACAATAGGCGCAGCTTAAAAAAGGTGTCAGGCTTTCACATTCGCGCAATTCCTCATGCGGGATGGAGCGGCGCGGTGAGAATTGCGCGAATGTGAAAGCCTGACACCGCCTTACATGTGGGGTTCTAGGTAGTCGAGGTCTTTGGCGAAGGTTTCGCGCAAGCCCAAAAGCGAGAACAGGGCCAGGGCGAAGCAGAGCGTGCCGACGATGCCGGCGGCGCCGAGTATGCCCTGACCCGGCTTAAGGAACTGGAACAAGGCCGATACGACGACCAGCGAGCCGCGAACGAAGTTGGGGACGGTCGTGGTCGCAGTCGCACGGATGTTCGTGCCGAACTGCTCTGAGGCGATGGTCACGAAGATCGCCCAGTAGCCGGAGAAGAACCCAAGAAAGCCGCAGGTCCAGTAGAACGTTCGAAGCGAAGCGCCCTGAAGATTCAGATACACCGCGCACGTCATGGCCGTCGCGATTACAAAGATAAGCGCCGCCTTCTTGCGGCTGCGCAGCAGCTGGCTCAGGCCGCCGCTCGCGAAATCGCCCAGCGCGCAGCCGGCGTACAGCCACATCACCGCGCGGGAGCCGGTCGGAAGAACGGGCATCTCCAGCGCCTTGCCGAACTCGGGCGCGAAGGTCGCGAGTATGCCGATCACGAACCAGACCGGGATGCCGAGCGCGATGCAGGACAGATAGCGAAGCACTCGATCCTTGGTCGCGAACAGCATGAAGAAATCGCCGCGCTTGACCGAAGAATCCTTGAGCACCTTGTCGAAGATGCCCGACTCGTAGACGCCGACGCGCAAGGTCAGCAAGGCCAGGCCCATCGCGCCGCCGATGAAGTAGGCGTTGCGCCAGCCGAACCAGTCGCCGACGAGGCCGGCCACGACGCCGCCCGCGATGCCGACGCCGGCCACGACCATCGTGCCGTAGCCGCGGGTCTCCTTGGGCATCAGCTCGCAGACGAGCGTGATGCCCGCGCCGAGCTCTCCCGCGAGGCCGATCCCGGCGACGAAGCGCCAGACAGCGTAGGCAGGGATCGAGTGAACGAAGCCGTTGGCGATGTTGGCGATCGAGTACATCGCGATCGAGCCGAACAGAACCGACAGCCGCCCTTTCTTGTCGCCGAGGATGCCCCACAGCAGCCCGCCGATCAGCATGCCGATCATCTGCATGTTGATCAACAGGAGGCCGGTGTCGAGCATCTTTTCCGGGGCGACCCCGATGTCCTTGAGGCTCGCCACGCGCACGATGCTGAACAGGATCAGGTCGTAGATATCGACGAAATAGCCGAGGGCCGCGAGGAGGACGGCGGCGGCCGCGTTGCGCTTGGAGGCATCCTTGTTCATGGGGGAGAGCATAGAAAAGTTCGCGCGACCCCATGCTACAATTCCTCCATGACCCTCCCCCCCTCGGTGCGCCGCCTCGGACGTGTTTGGGCCCTTTTCGCTCTATGCGGCCTCTTCGGAGCCCTCGGAACCGCCGCCTTCTCAGCCGCCGTCCCAAAGGAGAAGGCCGCGGCCTCCGCCGCATCCGCGGACGCCCCGTCCCAGGCCGATCTGATCCGCGCGGAGATGGAAGCTCGCAGGGCGGCGGAGCCGCCCAGCACAGTCCTCCAGCGCTCGACCTCCTTCTTCGGCCTGTTCGCCCTGGTCGGGCTGTGCTGGCTGATGTCCACCGATCGCAAGAAGATCAACTGGACGCTCGTCGCCTGGGGCATGGCGCTTCAGCTCATCTTCGGCATCATCGTCCTCAAGACCACGCCCGGCCTGTGGTTCTTCTCGAAGCTCAACGACGGGACGATGGCGCTTCTCGGCTTCACGGGCGAGGGCACGAAGTTCCTGTTCGGCTCCTTCATCACCGGCAAGATCGAGGCGCCGATGATCAACTTCGCCTTCAACGTCCTGCCCACCATCATCTTCGTCTCCGCGCTCATGACCGTCGGCTATCACATCGGGATCATGCAGTGGATCGTCGACATCTTCGCGGTCGTCATGTTCAAGACGATGAAGACCTCCGGCGCCGAGACTTTGTCCACGGCCGCGAACATATTCGTCGGCCAGACCGAGGCCCCGCTCGTGGTCAAGCCCTACGTCGCGGAGATGACCAACTCCGAGCTCCTGGCCGTCATGGTCGGCGGCTTCGCCAACACCGCGGGCGGCGTGCTCGCGGCGTATGTCGGCATGCTTCACCCGTACTTCCCCGACATCGCCGGCCATCTGATCGCCCAGTCCGTGATGTCCGCCCCGGCGGCGCTCGTGTGCGCGAAGATCGCGATGCCCGAGACCGGCATCCCCAAGACGCTCGGGCACGTCAAGATGGGCCGCGAGAAGCTCGACGCGAACGTGATCGACGCGGCCGCGCGCGGCGCTTCCGAAGGCCTGGCGCTCGCCTTCAACGTCGCCGCGATGCTCCTGGCCTTCATCGCCCTGATCGCGATGCTCAACGGGATGCTCAAGGCCGCCGGGGTCTGGGTCGGCTACCCGCAGATCAGCCTCGAGAACCTGCTGGCCGTCCTCGGCTGGCCGCTCGCCTGGCTCATGGGCGTGCCCACGCAGGATTGCTGGACGGTGGGCAAGCTCATCGGCGTCAAGACCGTTCTCAATGAGTTCGTCGCGTACCTGCAGCTAACCGACATCCTCAAGTCGGGCCAGCCTCTCACGCACCGCTCGGTCGTCATCGTGAGCTACGCGCTCTCGGGCTTCGCGAACTTCTCCTCGATCGCGATCCAGATCGGAGGCATCTCCGGCATCGCCCCCACGCGCCGCCACGACCTCGCCAAGCTCGGCCTCAAGGCCATGGTGGTCGGCGCCATCGCCACCTTCATGACCGCCAACATCGCCGGCATCCTGATCCCCTAGCGGGCCACAAGCTCGTAGGCCGTCACGGCCTTCTTCTTGCCCTTCACCAGCAGCTTCTTGCGCGTGAGGCACGGCCACTTCTTCTTCACGCGCACGTACACCGACGCCGAGACGAGCATGGTCCCCGGAGTCGCGTTCGACTCCAGGCGCTGGGCCAGGTTGACCGCGTCGCCGATGTAGGTGTACTCGCGGCGGTCGCCGGAGCCCACGTTGGCGCGCACGGCGCGGCCGGCGTTGATGCCGATGCGCACGGAGAACGGGCCGCCTTCGGCGGCCAAGCGCGAGACCAGATCGAGGATCCGGCGTCCGGCCTCCACGGCCCTCTCAGGCCTGCGGAAGGCGGCGAAGATACAGTCGCCGACGAACTTGTCCACGTCGCCGCCGTTGGCGTGGATCAGGTCGGCGGCCGGGCCGAGTATCTTGTTGAGCGCGGCCACGACCTGTCGCGGCGCGTGCTTCTCGGAATAGGAGGTGAAGCCCTTCACGTCCATGAATAGAAAGGCGCCGTCGAAGGCGGCGTCGGGAAGCTCGTACACGCCCTTGGCCGCGCGCGCGCCGACCGCCTTCCAGACGTTGTGAGGCGTGTAGCGGCGGATGACCTCGGTCTGCAGGCGCAGCTTAGCGGCGTCTTCGACGCTCTTGCGGCTGAGATTGGCCATGAAGGACTCGGTATCGTCGATGGCGGTCTCGCTGCGCGCGAGCATGTATTCCGGGGTCTGGGCGGCGCGGCAGGCGGCAGGCAGATCCTTGGGAACCGACACCTTCGCCCGGCCCGGGACCGATAAGGCCATGAAGCCGACCGTGGTCGTATGATAGAACGAGCCGCCAAACGGCAGCGACGCGTCGGAGGCCTCCTCGAAGCTGCTCAGGAATGGAAGAAGCTCGCCGCCCGAGTAGAAGCCGAAGAATGGGGTGTTCCGACCGAAGACCTCGCGCGCCGCGTCCATCTCGAGGTCGATGCGGCTGTTGAGCCACGACGAGCGCGTGCAGCAGGAGACGGCGAGCACGAGCGAGGGCTTGCGGCCCTTGAGCGCATTGAGCGCGCGCCGCGCGGCCTCACGCGCGCCCCCGATAAGCCCCTGACGGCTGGCCGCGATGAGCTGGACCCGGCGGCCCTGCAGATCTTCGGGCGGATAGTACTCGATCCAGCCCTTCTTGAAATCCATTCGCACGGGAAGCTTCATCAAGGTCTTTCCGGCATACTCCCCCTCAAGATGCAACGCGAAGCCGAAGCGCTGGATGGAACGGAGCATCACCTCGCGCGAGGCGTCGGCGCCGAAGAACTGCCGGTAATAGTCGATCGCGGGTATGCCATCGACCTCCATGACACGGGCTCCATCCGCCTTGGTCACACGCGCCAGCGGCCCGACCGGGCTCCAGCCATGCTCGAAGCCGAAGCCAAGGCCGACGTCCGAGGGCAGGTCGATCATCGTCAGGCTCGCGGCCTCGGTTTCGAGCTTCGACCCGACGTACTGCCAGCCCTTCGAGAACAGCGGGCTCTCCATGCCCGCGTCGTGGTCGCCCGAAGGCACCCCGCCGAAAAACGGCATGCCCGGAAACCGCTCGTGAAGCTTGCGCAGCAGACGATCGTCGCGTCCGTCGCTGACGCCGGAGAGCACCAGCCCCAGCTGGCAGCGTTTCGGCGGCGGCCCCAGAGCATCCGCCATCCTTTCTCCGGCGCCGGCGGGATCCTTGCCGATGCACGAGCCCGCGAAGGCGAAGCCCGCCTGAGGGTAGTCGAGCAGGAGCACCGCCACGGAATTTTTGCTCACGCCCGCAGGCGTGATCTCGGCGTAGGAGGAACCACCGATGAGAATGGCCGGGTCGAGGACGCGGCACAGCGCCGCGTGGACCTTTTTTTGGTCCAACTTCACACCGGCAAAAACGAGCGCTAGCGAAGGTCGCGGCACGGCCTTCTTGGCCTGACGCACCGCGTCGCGCGCGGCCTTGGCGGGATCTTTACCCGTGCCCAGCCCGATGCCGATCCTCAACCCAGCTCTTCCTCGAGACGATCCGCCACGGTCTTCATGACCTTCAACCGCGCCCATCGCTTGTCCTCGGCCTCGATGAGCGTCCAGGACGCGTCGGGCGTGCTCGTCTTCTCGATCAGGTCGACGGCCGCGGCCTGATAGGCGTCCCACTTGCCGCGGTTGCGCCAATCGTCCTCGGTGATCTTGTAGTGCTTGAACGGGGTCTTGACCCGTTCCTTGAAGCGCTTCAGCTGCTCCTCGGGCGAGATCTGCAGCCAGAACTTGCAGACGATGGTCCCGGCCTCGGCCAGCTCGGACTCGAAGTCCACGATCTCGGAGTAGGCGCGCTTCCAATCCTCCGCCGGGCAAAAGCCCTCGACGCGCTCGACGAGCACGCGTCCGTACCAGCTGCGGTCGTAGATCGTGGCACGACCCAGGCGCGGAAGGTTGCGCCAGAACCGCCACAGGTACGGGTGCTCGCGCTCCTCGTCCGTGGGCGCGGCCACGGCCATGACCCGCGCATTACGGACATCGATGGCGGAGAGCAGCCGGCGGATGGCGCCGCCCTTGCCCGCGGCGTCCACGCCCTCGAAGGCGCAGATAAGGGAGCGCCCCTCCTTGCGCAGGCGCCGCGACAGGAGCGCCACGCGCGTCTGCTGTTTTTGGAATTTCTTCGAATCCTCCTCCTCGAGCCGCTGGGTCAGGTCGAGACGGCTGAGGATCGAGATCTTCGGCGGCTTCGCGCGGTCCGGCACGGGCTTGGCGGCCGGCGCCGAGGACGGCTTGAGCGCGGCCTCGAGCGCCGCCAGCACCGCCTCGCCCGCGGCCAGATCGCGATGACGGTGGTCGGTCGCCTCGATCACCGTCCACGGCGCGTGGGCGACGCTGGTCTTGGTCAGCGCCCTCTCGCACACCTCTCGGAAGCGGTCGTATTTCTTGGAGAACTCCCAATCCTGCTTGGTCACGCGCCACGCGGTGTCGCGGTCGGACTCGAGCTCCTTGAAGCGGCGCTTCTGGCCCTTCTTGGACAGGTGAAGCCACAGCTTCACCAGCACGGTCTGCTCGCGGACCAGCATGGCCTCGAAGGCCATCGCCCGATCGAGCGCCTGATCGAAGTCGCCGGAGCCGATCTCCTTGAAGGTGCGGCGAACGATGGGCCGGGTGTACCACGAGCCCACCAGCACCGCCCCGCGTCCACCGGAGGGCAAGGTGCGCCAGTAGCGCCAGTACTCGGGCCGCTCGTCCTCCTCGTTGGAAGGCTCTCCGTAGGCCTCGACGCTCAGGCCGCGCGGATCCATCCAATCGAGGAAGCGGCGCGCGACCTCGGTCTTGCCTCCGCCCTCGACGCCGCCCACGACGACGACAAGCCGCAGGCTTGTGACGGCCAGGGCCTGCTGAGCCTTGAGAATGCGAGTGCGCAGGACCGCGACGCGCTTCTCGTACTCCTTCTTCTCCACCGAACGGCCGACTTCCGCGCTCTCGAACATGAGCGCAGTATACCCCCCCGTATGCACGCCGTCAACTCCGCCCGGGCCCCGGTTTTGGGCCCTTGACGGACGGGGCCGGCGCGGTATAATGAACCCATGAACCGTGCGTGCTTCCCCGCCCGCCTTGCCCTTTCAGCCCTCCTTCTCGCCGGGCCTGCCGCCGCCTCGTGGCAGGACATCCCGTCGACCGATTTCCCGATGGCGACGCCTCCAGCCGCCGGCACTCCCGAGTCCGACCGGGACTACGAGCAGCTGCTGAAGCTCCAGGCCGAGCGCAAGCCCGAGCAATGCGCGCTCGCCGCCGGGCAGGCGATACCCGATTTCCAGTCCCTGTTCGGAGCCTCAGGCATCCTATCCAAGGCCGAAGCGGACGCCGTCGCGCCGTTCGTGAACGCCGCCTCGAAATTCCTCTCCAAGGTCTCCGGCTACTACAAAAAGAAGTTCGCGCGTCCGCGCCCTTACAGCGCCGACGCGCGCGTGCAGCCCTGCATCGAGAAGCCGGGAGGCGCTACGTCCTACCCGAGCACCCACGCCGCGGCCGGCGTCTTCGACGCCTGCGTCCTGGGCCGCCTGTTCCCGGACCGCGCGGGCATACTCGCCTCCCATGGCCGTGACGCGGGCGACCTTCGCGTCATCGCCGGAGTGCATCACCCCAGCGACGTCGCCGCCGGCCAGGATCTCGGGGCCCGGATCTGCGCGCGCGTGCTGAAGGAAGGCGACTTCCTCGCCGAGCTGGCGCGCGTCAAAGCCACCCTGCCGTGATCCGCACGCGCGTGCTCCGGCCGAGCAAAGAGAGCCTGGCTGCGGCCGTCGCACTTCTCAATAGCGGCGGCCTGGTCGCCTTCCCGACGGAGACCGTCTACGGGCTCGGCGCCCGCGCCTACGATGCATCCGCCGCGCGCCGCGTCTACAAGGCGAAGGGACGCCCCTCGGACAACCCCCTGATCGTGCACGTCAGCGATGAGGCCATGCTCGCGGACGTCGTCAAGCGGGTGACGCCGCTGGCGCGCCGCCTGATGGACGCGTTCTGGCCGGGCCCGCTCACCTTGATACTCGAGAAGTCGGCGCGCGTCCCCGGCGCCGTCACGGCAGGCGGGAGCACCGTCGCCGTGCGTTGCCCCGGCCATCCCACGGCGCGCGCCCTGATCCGCGCCCTCGGCGAGCCGATCGCCGCGCCCTCGGCGAACCTCTCAGGACGTCCGAGCCCGACGACCGCGGCGCATGTCCTGCGCGACCTGCGCGGACGCGTGGCCCTCATACTCGACGGCGGGCCCTGCCGCAAAGGCCTCGAGTCGGCGATCGTGGACGCGCGCGGGAAACGGCCCGTCGTCCTGCGCCATGGGACTTTGACCGCAGAATCGATCTCCCGCGCGGCCGGCGCCCCCCTGCGGATTCCGGGAGGCTCCTCCCCTTTATCTCCCGGAACCAAACACCGCCATTACGCGCCATCGTGCCGTGTGATCCTTGTTCCGCCGGCGCTCATCCGGCGCGGAGCGTTGGCCGGCCTGTCCGGCGCGGGCGCCGGGCTCGTGCACCGTGCGCCGTGGCCGGGGCGGCGTCCCGCGTTCGCCGTGCGCGTACGCGGCGGAGCGGGACCCTACGCGGCCGCGCTGTTCTCGGCGCTGCGCGACGCCGAAGCCGCGGGCGTCAGGACGCTTTACGTCGAGACCGTGCCGGACCGGGGCGTCGGGCGCGCCGTGATGGACCGCCTGCGCCGAGCCGCGCGCCGCTGACGATCCCGGTCAGATCTCTCGCCGAGAAGGGCTTTGCCAGGAATTCGGCCGCCTCGCCTTCGGGAAGGCCGCAATCCTCGCGACGCCGGCCCGAGGTGAACAGCACCCGCGCCTCGCGCTGGCGCAAGCGCAGGCGAGCAGCCAGCTCCGGCCCGCGCATCCGCGGCATCACGACGTCGATCACAAGCAGGTCGAAGAGGCCTTCGTTGGCATCGCCGATCCGCAGCGCCTCGACAGGCTCTCTCGCGGACAGGACCTCGTAGCCCTCCTTCTCCAGGCAGCGCACCAGGAAGCGGCGCACCGCATCGTCATCGTCGACGACGAGAGCCCGCCCGCGTCCTTGCCCAGGCTTCGACCCGCTTCTCGCTTTTTTGACGGGCGCGGCCTTGCCCGCGCACAACGGCCAGTAAACGTGGAAGGAGGTGCCTTTGCCCGGCGCGCTGACGACCTCGACGGCCCCCGCGTTGCGGCGAACGGTCTCAGCGACCGTCGAGAGCCCGAGGCCGCTTCCGCTCTCCTTGGTCGTGAAGAACGGCTCGAAGATGCGCGCGCGGACCTTTTCGGTCATCCCGGCCCCGTCATCGCGCACGGTGAGACGAACGCAGGGTCCGGCGACACCGGCCCCGCCTTTCGGCGCGCCCGCAAGCTCGATCGTGACGTTTCCGCCCTTAGGCAGGGCCTCCCCGGCGTTGACGACGAGATTAAGCAGCACCTGCTCGATGAGCCCCGGATCGGCGAGGACCGAGCCCAGCTTCTCCGGCAGGACCAGATCCAATGCCACGCTGGAGGGCAGCAGCCGCCGGAGCACCTCTTGCATGCCCTTCACGATCTCAGCAAGATCCACGGGCCGCGGCATGCCGTCGGGACGCCGGCTGAATGACAGAAGCCTCGCCGTCAGCGTCGCGGCATGCTCCGCGGCGCGCAGGACTTCCTCGGCCTCGACGCGAGACGGGTGGTTGGCCGGAAGGCTCTCGAGCAGAAGGCCCGCGCTGCCGCGTATGGCCGTGAGCAGATTATTGAAGTCGTGCGCCACGCCGCCGGCCACATTCCCCAGCGTCTCCAGCTTATGCGCGCGGAACAGCCGCTCTTTGCTCAGCTTGGCGTCATCGGCCGCGCCAACGAGCGCGGTGATGTCCCGGATCACGCCAACAAGGTATTTCTCTCCGCCCGGCGAGGTCCAAAGGTTCTTCCTGGTGACCAGCACATGGGTCATCCCCTGCGCGTCGGTCAAAGTCTCCTCATTGGAGTTCTCACGGCCCGTCTCGAAGACGAGCTCGTCCTGCCTCCGGAACACATCGGCCTGGGCCTTCGGGAAGAAATCGTAATCCGACTTTCCCAGGAGCTGCTCGCGCGTGTGCCCGAGAAGGACGACGAACGCCTGGTTGAAAAGCACCCAGCGATGGTCGCGGTTCTTGACGAAAACAGGGTCGTCCACCGTATCGATGATCGATTCGAGGAATCCGGATTCGCCGCTCGGCACGGGGAATTTCACGCTTCATAGTGTACCCCTCGCCAGGCGTGCCCGCAAGCACGGTATGGTCACACTGCACTTGACGGCGCCGCAAGAGGTCTTTATGCTCTACCTGATGGCAAAGATACTCGTGGTCGACGATGAAGAGGCCCTGACCGCAGTCCTGCGGGAATGCCTCGCGGGCGAGGGCCACGACGTCATCGTCTGCCACGACCCGTTGGCCGCCGAACGCATCGCGCTCGAGGAGAATCCCGATCTCGCGATCCTCGACTATCAGATGCCGCGCAAGACCGGCGTCCAGCTGCTCGCCGACCTGCGCGCCCGGCAGGAAACGAATCTGCTCCCGGTGCTGTTCATCAGCGGCACGGAGGCCGTGCGCTTCGCCAGCCAGATCCCCCCCGAGCCGCGCGTGCGCTTCCTCCGCAAGCCGATGGACATGGATGCCCTCGTGACGATGGTCCGGGAGATGCTCGACCCGAACAGCTGGTCCGCGCGTTTATAGATCTTGCTGGCCATCGCGGTGTTTGCCGTCGCTTTTCTTTATTCGTGCGTGGGACACGCGGGAGCGTCCGGCTATATCGCCGTGATGACCTTGTTCGGCCTGGCGCCCGATATCGTCAAGCCGACGGCGCTGGCGCTCAACATCCTCGTCGCGACGATCGCCTCGTGGCAGTTCCGGCGCGCCGGCCACTTTTCCTGGAAGCTGTTCTGGCCGCTCGCGCTGGCCTCCGTGCCCTGCGCGTTCCTCGGCGGCTGGCTCAACCTCCCTACCCGGGCCTTCAAGATCGCCGTCGGCCTGGTCCTGCTGGCCTCCGCCGCGCGCTTTCTCCTCGACCCTCCGGCGGAGCCGGCGTCGAAGCCTCCGGCGCTGCCCGTGTCGCTCGGCGTCGGGGCGGGGCTCGGCCTGCTCTCCGGGCTGACCGGCACCGGTGGCGGAATCTTCCTCACGCCGCTCGGGATATTCCTGAGATGGGACGGCACGAAAACGATCGCCGCGGTCTCCGCCGCGTTCATCCTCGTCAATTCCATGTCAGGGCTGGCCGGCTATCTCAGCAAGACCGGCTCCATTCCGAACGTCGCCTGGCCGCTCGCCCTTGCCGCGCTGGCCGGAGGGGCCGCGGGCTCCTACCTCGGCAGCACGCGTCTGCCGCATGCCGCGATCAAGCGCCTGCTGGCCGTCGTCCTCGCCATCGCCGGCTTTAAGCTCATCTTCGCCTGAAGCGAGCTCAGAAGAAACGTTTTTTAAAGAACAAGGATGCGTCCACCAGCAGGATGAGGGCCGGCACCTCGACCAGCGGGCCTATGACCGCGGCGAAGGCCTGCCCGGAGTCGATGCCGAACACGGCCACGGCCACAGCGATGGCCAGCTCGAAATTGTTGCCGGCGGCGGTGAAAGCGAGGGTCGCCGTCCTTGAGTAATCCGCCCCCGCCTTGCGCCCCATCCAGAAGCTGAGGAGGAACATCACCGCGAAATAGATCAGAAGCGGCAGCGCGATGCGCAGGACATCAAGGGGAAGGCTCACGATGAGCTTGCCCTTGAGGCTGAACATGACCACGATGGTGAAGAGCAGAGACAGCAAGGTCAGCGGGCTGACGCGCGGGATGAAGACGGACTCGTACCACTCTTTCCCCTTCGAACGCAGCAGCGCCCACCGCGTCGCCATCCCGGCCAGGAAAGGAACGCCCAGATAGATGAACACGCTCCGTGCGATGTCTCCGACGCCGACGTCGACCACGGAGCCGGACTGCCCGACCATCGGAAGCAATATCGTGATGAAGAACCAGGCGTAGAGGCTGTAGAAGAGGACCTGGAACACGCTGTTCAAGGCCACAAGCCCCGCCGCGTATTGGCTGTCTCCCTCGGCGAGCTCGTTCCAGACGATGACCATGGCGATGCAGCGCGCCAGGCCGATCATGATCAGGCCCACCATGTATTCGGGATAGCCGCGCAGAAAAACCACGGCCAGGACGAACATCAGGACGGGGCCGACGAACCAGTTCTGCACGAGAGAGAGCGTCAGGACCTTCTTATCCCGGAACACCTCGCCGAGCTCCTCATAGCGCACCTTGGCCAGCGGCGGATACATCATCAGGATGAGGCCGATCGCGATCGGGATGTTCGTCGTCCCGATCTGGAAGCGATTGACGAAAGCCGGCACCCCCGGAAGGAAATAGCCCAGCCCCACGCCCAAAGCCATCGCACCGAAGATCCAGCCCGTGAGGTATCGGTCCAGAAACGACAGCTTGGCGCCGGTCATGCGCCCGCCTTGACGGCCCGCGCGATGAGATCCTTGACCTTGCTCTCGACCAGGTCGCGGACCTTGCGGAACTCATCGGGGGACAGATGCTTGGGATCGGGGATCGCCCAGTCCTCCTTGCCCCGCGAGGGCACGAAGGGGCAGGCGTCGCCGCAGCCCATGGTGATCACATAGTCCCACTTCTGGGCCGGGAGCTCGGCCAGGCCCTTGGAGCGGTGCGAGGACATGTCCACGCCCTTCTCCTCCATGAGCGCGATCGCCGTCTCGTTGACCTTTCCGCTGGGCCGCGAGCCCGAGCTCCAGGCCGCGACCTTTCCCGCGCCGTGGCGCCGGGCGAAGCCCTCGGCCATCTGGGACCGGCAGGAGTTCTCGATGCACACAAAAAGGACGGTCGGCAGGCGATTCATGAGCACTTCTCCTTGGCGCGCAGTATCTTCCTGAGCTTCGCACGGTCGAGCTTCAAGTCGCCAATCTCGGAAAAGCACTCCTCGAGGCAGCCCACCAGGCGGGCGTGCACGCGGCCCGCGGGCTTGGCCAACGCGTAATGCCGCCATTTTCCCTCCTGACGGAAAACGACAAGCCCCGCGGAACGAAGGAACGCCAGATGCTGCGAGACCTTGGACTGCGGCGCGCCCAAGACGGCCATAAGATCGCAGACGCACACCTCTCGTCCCGACAAAAGGCCCAGGAGGCGCAGGCGCGTCGGATCGGCGAAGGCCTTGAACAGAAGCTCATTCATATTCGTTTATACGAATATGATACCACTTCTTCAGCCATTCATGGTGTCAGGCCTACCGGTAATTACAGTTTGGCCGCTTCAATACTGTAACTACCGGTAGGCCTGACACCTACTTCTTCGCTTCGTTCGCGGCTTCGAGCTTCTTGTGCTCGCGGCCCATGCGCCAGGAGGCGTACAGCCACAGCAGCGCGAGCGGTATGCCGAGCAAGGCCGCGCCGGTCGGGCCGCCCTGAAGCCACGCCACGCCGAGGAGGAGCAGGCCGGCGAGGCCGCGGGCGAAGCGGTAGACGAACATCTCGATGAAGGCCTTCACGCGGTAGATCGTGTCGCGGTCGGTCGCCGCGTAGGTGGACTCCTTCGCGGTCTTGAACCAGGTGTAGCGCGTCACGCCGTCGAGGCCGAAGAACAGCGCCGCGACGCCGAGCGTGGGCATGAAGGGGTACAGCGCGAACAGGGCCAGGTTCACGAGCCCGGCCGTCATCAGGCTGCCGCCGGTGCCGATCTTGCGCAAGGTCAGCCCGACGAGAAGGCTGCTCGCGGTGAACGAGGCGATGCTCGTGTAGAAGTTCACGTTGGCGAACATCTGGGCCATGCCTTTCGGGTCGCCCGCGTAGGCGGCGGACGCCGCGACGCTGTACAGATAGTTGGTGATGTCGGGGACCAGGCGCTCGAGGGCGACGACGACGGTCAGGAAGATCAGGAACGGCGAGGCCAGGATGGTCTTGAGGATCCCCGTCTCGGGCACGGCCGCGGCGGCCGTCGAAGCGGGGGCGGGCTTGGCGCCGCGCTCTTTGGAGCGGCTCTCCATGAAGAAGAAGATCGGGAGCACCGCCGCGAAAATGCCCGCCGCGACCATCAGCATCGGGATCGGCCCCATCGAGCCCACGACCATCTTCATCAGGAAGGCGCCCGCGATCGAGCCGAGGGGCGCGCCGGCGGCGAGGAGGCCGAACACGCGCTTGGACTCGTCGCGCGTGAACACGTCGTTCGCGTAGGTCCAGAACAAAGTCGCGGACATGATGCCGAACACGTCGGTCCACAGGAAATAGCCGAACGCGACGGACGGCAGCGCCGTGGCGGACACGGCGAACGCGCCGGCGACCAAGGTGACCGCGAGCATGGCCAGGGAGCCGCCGATCAACAGCTTGCGCGGAGCATGGGAGAAGCGGCTATAGACGAAGACGACGGCGCCGGTCAGCGCGGCGCTGGCCAGGTAGACCCAGGGCAAGGTGTCCGGGCCGAATTTCGTCATCAGGAGGGCGCCGCGGGCGGGGCCGATGATCGAGTAGGCGGCGATCGTGAGGAAGTTCCAGGCGAAGGCCGCGATGACGAGGGGGCCGGAGCCGTTAGTCATGGAGGATTTCCAGCGGGCGATGAGGGGCTCCTTCTTCGCGGGGACGGCGGCGGGAGCGGACGGGGAAAGCGACGGCGTATGGGAGAGCTTGCCGGGGACGGGGGCTTCGTCCGAGGGAGCACGCGGGGTCTCGCCGTAGAAAACCTCGTCCCCCGTCTTCTTGCCGTCCAGGACCGGCTTGTCCGGCGCAGAGGCGGCGGTGAGACGGGCGGCGGCCTGGGAGAGGAGGGCTTGAGGAAGGAGGGGGTTTGCGTGGGGGGCCGGCGTTCTCATGGAGAGGACGGGCGTGATCGCCGGCTGCAGGGTAGCTACGGCGGAAACGGCAACGGATGGGGTATTGATCGACGGCGCAATCGACGGAGCTAACGATATGGACGGAGTTAACGACAAACCGGAGATATTCGAGAGGAGCGACGAGCCGTTGATACTTGGGAGTGACGGGACGAAGTTTGGAACGGCAACGGATCGAGTATTCGCTGGGAGGACGATGCGCGCCTGGGCGAACGCTTGAGTGGGCGCGGAGCCGACAAACAGGCTTCCGCAAATCACGGCGACGAATACCTTTCGCATCCTCATCAGCATAACCCAAAGACCCGGTCATCTCCCAGGGTCGTTCGGACCCCCTGCTCAGAGCGTTGGACCTACCCCTCAAGGCGTGATTCCAGAACCTTGCGCGTCTCGGCCCAGGAGCGGGTCATAATCTCGGAGATCGTACCCGGCTTTCGGACGGAATCCAATAGCGGGAACGAGGTCGCCGGGCCTCGGACCGTGTTTCCCGATTTATCGAACAGCAAAGTGTTTTCCACGGAGATGAGGCCCGGCTTTTCGACTTTGATGCGCCCATCCGGAAACCGGTCATCGAACGAGTCGATGACCCAGCCCACGGCACTACGCTGAACGCGACGTTTACGCAGGCGCGCCCAGTCGGCGATGAACGCGAGGCCTCTTAAGATATCGTAATCGTAGTAGCGCGGAAATCCGATCTCGAGAAAATCGGGATCCATCAATTGCCCGTCCCGCAGCCGGAAGGCCAACCGTCTTTCAAGAAGGTACTCGGCGCCGCGGTCCACGAAATGCTCCTCGATCGGGGTCAACGGCCGCCCCGCGGCGAGCACCGCCTCGAGCGCGGGCAAGGTGGACTGAACCGAGGACGCGCCGCCCTTCTCATACGCCTTCTCATCGCAGTTCAGCCCGCCGTCGGGCAGCTGATAATGGAGGAACCACGCCCTCATCCACGGCGCGCGCGCGTCGAGGTCGAGGCCGCAGGCCGCCAAGGTCTGATACATGTTGCCGAGGGCGCAGTGGCACAGGCCGTCGCGGTGATAGTCCTTCCCGGGCGGCATGGGCTCGCGCGGGTTCGGGAAAAAACGGACATACTTCGACTCGATGGCGGCGAGCATCGCCTCCGCCGCCTCCTGCGGGATGGCGTCGGCGCGGCCGAGCTCCCACAGCAAGGTCATGTGCCACCAGGGAGAGTCCCACTTCGGCCAATACGGATCGAGGGCGAGGCTGTCCTTCGCCTTCTGCGAGCTCAGGTACGCCGTCGAGACGGCGATCCAGCTCTCGATCATTTCCGCGGCTTGCGCGCGACGCAGTCGAGGACGCAGGGCGCGATGAACAGGCTTTCGGGGCGGCGCGCGGCCGCGCGCCAGGCGGCGGAGGTTCGCCGCGCCGCGCCCGGCGTGAAGGGCCGGAGCTTCCCTAAACGCGGCATCACACCAAGGAAGTACCACGACGCCCAGGTCCAGACGGCGGAGCCGGGGAAGCCGGATTTGAGATTCGGGCGAGCCTCGGTCGGGATGAGACCGGCGCGCTTGTACAGCGCGGGCAGGCGCCCGCCGATGCTCGCGTCGCCCCCCTGCGTCTTAAAGAAGAGCTGGTCGGAGGCCATCAGCGCGTCCCAATCCTTCGGCTTCGGATACAGAGCCATCGTGGCACGGTGATAATCCTGGATCGCGATGCGCCCGCCAGGCTTGAGCGCGCGCGCCAGCTTGCGCAGATGCTTCTCGGGCTCGGGCAGGAACAGGAACACCCAGCGCGCGAAGATCAGATCGTATTTCCCCTTCGGCAGGGGCGCATCGATGAGGTCGCCCTCCCAGATCGACCCGGGCCCGCGGCCGTCGCGGGCGCAGAGCCGGCGCAGGCGCGCGGCGAACGGCGCCGAGCGCTCGACCGCGTCGATGGGGCCTTTCACGCGCCGGCGCAACTCCAGATGCAGAGAGCCCTGGCCGGGGCCGATCTCAAGCACCTTCCAGCCCGGCTTGACCCCAAGGCGGTCGAACAGCGCGAGCGAAACGGGATCCCACAGCTTCGCCTGGAACCGCAGCCGCGCGGCCTCGCCGCGCGAGTCGCCGAGCAGGTATTTGTAGCGAGCCATGGGCCATGATAGCAAAGGGGCTTGACAAGCGGCCAATATGTAACTATAATTGTTGCTAATGGCGGCCAACTCGAGATTCGCAGTCGCGGTCCATGCCCTCGCGGTGATCGCCCATCACGCCGATGAGCGGCACACCTCGCGCGCCATCGCGGGCTCGATCGCCACCAATCCCGTCGTGATCCGCCGGCTCCTGGCCCAGCTCGCCCGCGCCGGCATCGTCGAATCGACGCACGGCGCCAAGGGCGGCTTTCGCCTCGCCAGGCCGGCCTCCAAGGTCTCCCTGCACGACGTCTACACCGCCGTGGAGGACTGCGGCGCCCTGTTCGCCCTGCATGCGAAGAAGAACGAGAGATGCCCGGTCGCCTGCCGGATGCAGAAGATCCTCGCGGGGGTGTTCTCGCGAGTGGAGTCGAAGGTCCTGCCGGAGCTCAAGCGCACGACCCTGGCCCACATCGTCGGTCAGATCGACGCCCGGAGCTGATTTTTTTATGCTAAACTGTAACAAGAGAGGTCACATATGACGAATGCAGCCGCCCTGAATCCCGCCGCCCCCGAAACGCTCCTGTCCGCTCTCCAGTGGCGCTACGCCGTGAAGAAGTTCGGCCCCGCCGGGAAGATCCCGGCCGACACGTGGGCCGCGCTCGAGCAGTCGCTCGTGCTCTCCCCCTCCTCCTACGGGCTGCAGGCCTGGAAGTTCCTCGTCATCGACGACAAGGCCCTGCGCGCCAAGCTTCGCCCCGCCTCCTGGGACCAGAGCCAGATCACAGACGCCGACAAGCTCGTCGTCTTCCTCGTCAAGAAGGACGCCGGCCCCGCCGACGTGCAGCGCTTCGTGGACCGCATCTCTGAGGTCCGCCGCGTTCCCGCCGAGATGCTCGAGGGCTACAAGCAGACGATGATCCAGTCCGTCTCCCTGCCGCCCGAGAAGGTCGAGGCGTGGCTGACGCGCCAGGTCTACATCGCGCTCGGGAACTTCCTCACCTCCGCGGCCGTCCTCGGCGTCGACGCCTGCCCGATGGAGGGCTTCGATAAGGACAAGTATGACGAGATCCTCGGCCTGCACGCCAAGGGCTGGAAGTCGATCGTCGTCGCGACCGCGGGCGTGCGCGCCTCGGACGACGCCTACGCCAAGAACGCCAAGGTCCGTTTTCCCCTGAGCGAGATCGTCGAGCACGTCTAGGGGCCTGTCATGAAAGCCATCGTCATCGAGAAGTTCGGCGGCCCCGAGGTACTCAAGCTCAAGGACGTTCCCGAGCCGAAGGCCGGGCCCGGGCAGGTCCTCGTCGCGCTCAAGGCGATCGGCGTCAATCCGGTGGACACCTACATCCGTGCCGGGACGTACACGCGCAAGGCGGAACTGCCGTGGACGCCCGGCACGGACGCCGCGGGCTTCGTCGAGGCCGTCGGCGCGGGCGCCCCGTTCAAGCCGGGAGAACGCGTCTATGTCTACGGCGCGCTCAACGGCGTCTACGCGGAGAAGGCCGTCGTCGAGGCCTCCCGCGCGTTCCCCCTTCCCGACGCGCTGTCCTTCGAGCAGGGCGCGGCGATCGGCGTGCCCTACGCGACCGCGCATCGAGCCTTGTTCCAGAGCGGCGGCGCGCGGCGCGGCGAGACCGTCCTCATCCACGGCGCCAGCGGCGGCGTGGGCGTCGCGGCGGTCCAGCTCGCCCTCGCGGCGGGCCTGATCGTGATCGGCACCGCCGGAGGAGACGACGGCGTCGCCTTTCTGAGATCGATCGGGGTCAGCCATGGCCTCGATCACCGCAAGCCTGGCTACGCGGACGAGGTCTTGAAGCTGACCGACGCCAGAGGCCCCCAGCTCATCATCGAGATGCTCGCCAACGTCAACCTCGCCGACGACCTGCGCATCGCGGCCCAGCGCGGGCGCATCGTGATCATCGGTAGCCGCGGCCCGGTGCCGATCGATCCGCGCCTCGCGATGACGAAGGATCTCACCGTGCGCGGCATGAGCCTGTGGAACATGGCCGACGACGAGCGCGAGCACGTGCACGCCGACCTGGCCAAGGGATTTTCGAACGGCACGCTCAAGCCGCTGATCGGCTTGAAGTTTCCGCTCATCGAGGCCTTCAAGGCCCACACGGCCATCCTGGCCCCGGGCGCGCGCGGCAAGATCGTTTTGATTCCCTGATCACGCCTCGCCGCTAGCAACCAGCCGCGTTACCTCAGTCCTAAAAAACCTTAGTCGATCGGCCCATGCGCCCCGCGCGAACGGCGGGTATCCTATACCCATGACTAAAACGTTTTTTCTCCTGTCGCTCGCTTTTCTCGCCCACGGCGCCTCGGCCGCGGAACCCGGCACCCGTCACCATCGGACGAGGATCGAAGGCGCCTTCGGATTCAGCGGGCTGTACCAACCCGTGGTCTTGAACATGGACTTCGACATGGACGAGGAGCCGAATACCGCCGGCGAACGGATCATCACCAATCTCACCTTCAACTTGAACCTTCTGCCCGGCGGCGGCGTGGCCAACACGCCCTACACGATGAAGTCCGGCGGGGTCGGACAAACCTACGCGTACGCCACCCGGATCAAGGAGGGGTACGACTTCACGTTCGAGATCCCGACCTACGTCGGGGTCGAAGCCCTCGGGTCGGGCCTG
>CAZIBN010000006.1:51310-69379 GCA_964537395.1 uncultured Elusimicrobia bacterium | reverse complement strand
ACGGGCTTTACTACGGCGGCAAGGGCCTGGGCAAAGGGCTCTATTACGGCGGCCGAGGCCTCGGGCGGGGCGTGGCTTACACGGGCCGCGCTATCGGCCGAGGGCTCGCCTATCCTTTCAATCGCCCTCCAAAACCCATCCTCCCGCCTACGACCTGGGAGCAATATAAGCACGACGTACTTAAGCACCAGAAGCGGCTCGCGAAAGCTAACAAGGCCAATAAGGAGAACCAGCGCTGGTGCGTGAAGAACGTCCCGCTCGAGATCAGCCCCAACCGCGCCAGGTGGGAAGGTCTCTGCAACGCGGGCGACGCCGTGTCGCGCGCCGCTCTTCCGCCGAACCTCGTCGCCGCGGCGCTTGCGGCCGCCCCGGCGGAAGCGTCCGCGGCCGAGGCAACTCCGGACGTCGCGGCGCCGGTCATCGCCGCACCCGCCGCAACGACCGCTCAAACTTCAGCAGCATCCGGCGAGAATGGAACTTCGGCCCCTTCACCCGAAAAACCTGCGGAGGGCGCAGCGGCCACGCCGCTCACTTCGGCGCCGCCTGCAGACGCGCCGGCTCCAACTCCAGCACAACCGGCGTCAGGTGATTCGACCGCACCGGCCCCGCCGACGGACACACCACAGAATCCAGAGGCTTCCAAGCAACAGTCCGTGCAGACCGGAGTCGCAACCGACAAGGCCGGACTGAGCGAGGCGCAGATCACAGGAACCACGCCAGCTTTGCCGGCGCAAGGCAAGCCGCTGCCACCGCTTCCGTCCGCGACCCCGGCGAATGCGCTGACCCCAAGCGAATATGGCTTTGAGGGGCGCGGCGGATACGCAGTTCGGTACGACCATATCTGGGGGCAAGCATCCTCAGCCGATCTTTTCATCGAGAAATGGAATGTCCTGCAACCTCTGTCATCCCTTCAGGCAACCATCCGGAATACGCTGTACGCCAAGGGCACCGAGCACGCAAAAACGACTCTCTGGGACAAGACGAAGGCGATGGCCGCCGACTTGCTTAAGCGGGTGCACGGCAGCCAGGCGATCGTCGACCGTGTGGCGAACACTGTGGACGGCATGATTGAGGTCAAGAATTATCCGACGAACCTCCTCAATCACAGCATTGCGCTCATGGATGCCGCGACCGCAGAAAACATTGAGCAAGTCGACGCCGCGTCAAACGAGCAATTAACGGAAGAATACAAGGATCTCAAGCATAACACCGTTGAGACCGTGATGGGCCAGGTGGGCGATCCTATGGAAAAAGTGAAAGATTATACCCTCGAGAAGACGAACGAGGCCTTACCCAAGGCGGCGCCAACAAATAAGCCGCTACAGGAGACCCCGATCCACTACTGGGCCGAGGGGCTTGGCCTCAGCGACTCGAAAGCAAAAGTCATCCATTAATACCATGATAAAAATAAATATGCCGGCAGTTGCCTTTGCGCTTCTCTGCGTTTTCCCGGGATCAGTCGGCGCGCAGGAAAAGTCATACCCGCAACTGCCCGACGGGGCGATGCTGGTTCGGCCTAAACACCCCGGAGTCACTACCGGCTGGTCAATCCTGCCTGGAGTACTGAAGAAGCTGAACGACAAACCCCTGTCGTTCAATGTCGCTCCGAACGGGAAGATTTGCTTGGCCGGGAAACGGGCCCTCTTCTATCCTGAAATCCCGCTCGTCCTGACGACGCGAGTACCCATCAGCGAATTTATCTGGCTGGCCGAAGGCAACATGCTCGTTCACTCAGGGAAAGCGCTCGGCTTCCTCAAAGTAGATCCCGAAGACGAGAAGAATGCACCGGGGAAGACGAAAAAAGGGGATGGGACACTGTCATTCACCCCTCTTTTCACGATTCCCTACGAGAGGTCGCGCCTATATGCCGGCTTAGGTGATTTCTTCTACCTCGTAGGCCGCAACGATAAGGAGAATCGCAACGAGATCAGCGCCTGGAACCTCGCTGATGAGAAGGTTCCGGTCAAACCCCTGTACGCGACTGACGCGCCGATCAGCGCCGTTGCCGGATCGCCGGAGAAGACTTACTTTGCGACCGGGCGCGCGGTTTTCATGCTGAAGAAGGGAGCGACAGCAGCTGAGCCCGTCTATGTCCATGAGCTCGAGGACATCCGTGAACTGATATATCGTCCCGATGTGGGCCTATTCTTTACGACCGACAACGGCGCCGGCTATATCGGCGAGAAGGAACAGTTCGTGTTCCTGGCCTACCCCGGAGTTCAGATGCGCCTAAGAGGCAACGCTTTGCATGTCCGGATGGGCAGCGTGGCGAACGGCATCTTCCGAATCACAGGGCCGCAACACTTCGCCGACCTCCGCCTCGACCCCAAAAAATGACCCCTAAAGACCTCCCCCCTCAAGTCGCCGACATGATGATGACGCAGGGCGCCGTCGTCCTCTTCGGCCCGGACTACCTCGAGAACACCCTGGACCTGCTCAAGCAGATGAAGGACGCGCTCGAGGGCATGGCGGTCCTGAGCTGCGAGAAGATCGACGATCTGCGCATCCCCAACGGCCCCATGCTCAACTGCTCGATGATCTTTTTCCACCGCAGGCCCGCACACATGGACGCGGGCAACTGGGATACCGCGCTGCTCAAAGGCGTCGACCTTATTTCCCAGCCGCCCAAGGGCCTCGGCGTCGACGACCAATCCCCGGAGTCGCCCAGCGTGGAATTAGCACCGGTGAGCGCCGATGAGATGCAGCTGATCGTGTCCTGGTTGCGCCCCCTCGCGTCGAACCACGTCGTGGAGGCCGCGCGGGCCATTGAGAGCGCCTTTCTCGAACACGGCGGCCGGTACAACGAGCCCGAGGCTTCCTAGCGGTGCCGATGCCGGTCGCTTAAGGCGCCCGCGAGGCTTACCCGTGCTTCCGGTTCCCCTGGAAATGCCTTCTCATGCATATCTATCGTCCCAGGACGGTAATAATGCACGAGACAGCATAAAAACCAGGTCGAGTCGAGCTTAAGTGACCGGCGTTTATTCCGGAAACAGTTGTCGGGAGCTCGCACTAGCGCGAGCTCCCGACAGTGTGAACGAACGCGGCTAAGCTTTTACGCGGACTCGAGCAGGGGACGCGGCTGCTTGCCGTATTCCTTGAAGATGTCCACGATCTCGTCGTAGTCGAGCTCCTCGCGCTTGAGCAGCTCGTTGGCGAAGCGCTCGACGATGGGCCATTCGGCGCGCAAGGTCTTCTCGACCTCGCCCATGGCGTTGCGCAGGATCTTGTTGGTGTCGGCGTTGAGGCTGCGCTTGACGTCCTCGGAGATGTGCTCCGACGGCATCGTCGCGTAGTTGCCGACGTAGCCGCTCTCGCCCATGCCGATGGACCACACCATCCAGTGCGCGTGGCGCATCGCGTTGGTGAAATCCGAGCCCACACCTTCGGTGGTTACCCCATATTTGATCTTCTCGGCCAGGTAGCCGCCGAGCGAGACCTTGATGTTGGCGTACAGCGAGGCCGAGTCGTCGAGGATGATCTCGCCGCGCGGCACGGAGTGGACGACGCCGAGGACGCCGCCGCGCTCGATGATGGACGCCTTGAACACGTCGCGCGTCGGGTGCTCGAGGTACATCTGCACGAGGTGTCCGGCCTCGTGGAAGGCCGTCATCTCACGCTCCTTGGCGGTCATGCTGACGCGATGCGCGATGCCGAGCTCGATACGGTCGAGCGCCGCCACGCAGTCCTTGTAGGTGATGAGCTCGCGCCGCTCGCGGGTGGAGATCAGCGCGGCTTCCTTGAGGACGTTCTCGATGGAGGCCGGGGAGTAGCGCACGGTCTTGCGCGCCAGGCGGGCGAGGTCGATCGCCGGGTCGCACTTGAGCTTCTTGGCGTAGTACTCAAAGATATCCAGGCGCTCCTTGAGGTTAGGCAGGTCCACGCGGATCGTGCGGTCGAGGCGGCCGGGACGGACCAAGGCCTCGTCCATGATGTCGAGGTCGGCGTTGGTCGCCGCGATGACGACGACGTCGGCGTCGGTCTCATTGAGGCCGTCCATCTCGACGAGGAGCTGGTTCAAAGTGCTGTTGGACTCGGACGTGCCGCCGTCCATCAGGCCGCCGAAGCGGCGCTTCTGGCCGATGACCTCGATCTCGTCGATGAAGAGGATGCAGACGCCGTGGGCCTGGGCGTAGAGCCGGGCGCGGCGGAAGATCTTGCGCACGCGGGCCGCGCCCGTGCCGACGTAGATCTCGATGAACTCGGAGGCCGAGGTGGTCAGGAACGGCACGCCGGCCTCAGTCGCGATGGCCTTGGCGAGCAAGGTCTTGCCGCAGCCGGGAGGGCCGGCCAGGACCATGCCGCGGATGATCTTGCCGCCGATCTTGCGCAGGAGGGCGCGGTCCTTGATGAGCTGGACGATCTCCCAGGCTTCGCGCTTGGGCTCAACAAGGCCGACGACGTCGCTGAATTTCACATTGATCTTGGTCGGGTCGACCTTCTTCTTGCTGAGGTCAGCGAGGCCGCCGTGCAGGAAGATATAAAGGAAGAACACGAAAATGAGCGTGTTCATGATGCCCGAGGGCAAGGAGATCACGTTGAACCCGATGATGTAGCGGGCGACGCTTTCCTCGAGCCGGGTCAGGTACCAGAGCGGGAGGAGGACGGCCGCGAGGAGGATGAAGCTGAAGATGACGTGAATCCAGTAGAACTCCCACCAGAGCTTGAACTTAGCACCATTCATACTGTCTCCTTGAATATCGTCCTACGACCCGTGAATCATAGCAATTGTTCCGGAAGGGCCCAAAACGCCGGGATCCGGCGGTCAGGGGGCGATGCCGGGAAGGACGAAGGCGATCGGGCGGTCGCGGTTGGGAACGTACTTCGTCGAGCAGACGACGAAGCCGGTGGTCTTATAGAACGGCATCTGCAGCGGCTTGGTGCAGGCGGTCACGGTGACGACGTTCCAGACCTGGGTGCGTTGGACGGTAACGCCGGGCTTGCTCGGGCAGTTCGCCGTCTGGCGGCAGAACTCGACGAGGTCGAGGAACTTGGCGGCGGGGGTGCCGTAGCCGAGGTAGGTCAGGACGCGCTCCTGGATGTGAGGGCGCAGGGTGCCTTCGTCCCAGCCCTCGAAGCTGGCGTTGCGGTGCGACTCGAGCTGCCAGCGGCGGGCGGCGTAGAAGGACGCGATCTCGAGCTTCTGCATGAGGATGAGCAAAGCGAAGACCTTCGCGAAAGCGAAAAGGAAAAACATGAAGATGGGGAAGAGAAGGACGACCTCGGTCGTAGCCTGGCCCTTGCGGCCGAATCGCCTCACGGGAACTGCCTCACCTGGAACTTGGGCGTCGGATCCGGCCAGACCTTCGCGTTGGGGTTGTTGGCGCCGACCGAGACCGTCGTGTGCAGCTCGGGGGCGCTGTTCTTGAAGTGCTGAGGCATGTTGCCGAAGTCCACGTTGAAGTAGTTCTTGCCCGGGATCTGCCATTTCAAAGTCAGGGACAGGCCGGGATACTCCGTGCCGCCGGGCTTGCTCAGGGCGTTGATGGTGCCGTTGTCGACGGTCTGCATCTGGAACAGCCCGCCGCCGGAGCAGCCGGGGGAGTCAGGAAGGTCGACGGGCGGATCGGTGCCGAAGACGCGGTACTGCTGGATGCCGGTGCCGCCCATGTGGCGGTTGCCGTGATAGATGAGCTTGCGCACGCAGTGCGGCGTGGTCTTGAACTCGCCCAGGGCGACGTCGAAGCTGCGCGCGAGCTCGGCGCCGTAGTTGGCCGAGTCGCCGGTATTGAGCCAGTAGGATTTCTGCAGGAAGCTGTGGTTGGAGTCCTTGGTCAGGCGCTTGAGGACCTGCCACTGCGCATCCTCGACGGAGCCGAGCAGGGAGAAGACCTGAACGTAGAGCTTGTAGACCTCGGTCGCGAGGTCCCACGGATGCCAGAACTTGTTGGCGTTGTCCATCGAGAACAGGACGACGGGGTCGTCGATCGTCGGGCTCGAGCTGTTCTTGTTGGAGCCCTTTCCTCCGTAGGCGATGTCCCAGGATTCCTCGTTGCGGAACTCCTTCTTGCCGCTTTGGCTGCGCGGGAAGATACCGTTCTGGTAGAGGATCTCGGCGTAGGTGAGCTTGTCGCAGTGCTCGACCTTGCCTTCGCACTCCGCCGGGAAGTCGTCGTAGCCCTGCTCGAAGATGCGCATCGGGAAGGCGCCGTTGACGTAGGCGGTGCGGTTGAGGAAGTCGGAGTAGTTCGTCGCCTCGACGAAGGCCGCGGCGTCCATCGCGAACTGATGCTTGATCTTCTCGCGAGACAGCTTCGCCGTCTCGTAAATGAGATAGACGAACAGGAAAAGGGTCGGGAAAAGCAGCATCGCCGGAATGACGATCTGCCCCGCCCGTGACTTCCAGGGCCTCATAGGGGAATTATGACCTCTTTCGGTCAAAATTCAATGTCAAAACAGTTAAAAATCGGTGATATTTGGTGTCAGGCTTACCGGTATTTGCAGTGTTTGTCAGGGGGGGTGGAGGTATCCAATAATAATGCAAATACCGGTAAGCCTGACACCATCAACGGGGCTAGGGCTTAGCTGAGGGAACTTCGGGGCCGAGGAAGGCGTCGCTGGCTTCGCTGTACTGGCGGGTGGACTGCTCGAAGTCGACGCTGGCCATCACCAGGCTGCGGAGCTGGCCGCCGAGGATGCGGTGCACGCGCAGCTGCATGGTCGTGGAATAGGTCTCGCCGCGCACGGATTCGACCTCCACCCAGAGCGCGCGCTCCCCCCAATTCTTGAGCATCGCCGCCATGCCCGCCGAGTACGCGGCGTAGTCGGCATCGGACATGCGCACGGTGGCGCCCATGTTGAAGATCAGGAGGCCGACCTCGGGGTCATCGGAGGGGATGTTCTTCGTCACGAAGGCCGCAGCCTTCTCGGGCGGGCAGGCGGCGAGCTGGAGGAAGGCGGCCTCGTCGCGCGTGCGCTGGGCGATCTTATCGAGCGCCCCGTCGAGCTCAGCGATCGCCTCCAGATTATCGGGCCAGATGCCGGCGGTCAGCCAGCGGCGGTCCGCGATGTCCTCGGTCTGCAGCGGACGGGGCTCGAGGCCCACGCGCGCGGAGATGAGGGCCGAGTCGAAGCCTTTCAGCGGGTTCGCGATGTCGGCGGCCAAGTTCACGCCCGCGCCCGCGTTGACCTCGACGAGGTAGTACGGAAGGTCCCGGCGCTGGAAGAACAGCGCGGCGGGCGCGGTCCACATGACCGCGCGGCTCGCGATGTAGGTCCGCCGGTGGCCGCTTTTGAGATGCTCGAAGAAGGTCGGCGGCGGATCGGCGAGGAAGCGGGCGAGCGCCACGGACGGATCGGCCTCCGCCGTGCCGCCGCACGACGGGAAGTAAGGCACGAGCTGGCAATCGGCGTCGCTCAAGGCCTCGAAGTGGAGGCAGGTGAGGTACAGGCTCCAGGCCTCGGTCCACGCGACGAAGACGCGCTTCTCCCAAGCCTTGGCGATCGGCTTCCACCAGGCGGGCTCGCCGCGCTTGAGCTGGTCGGCCGTCCAACGCAGGATGGACGACGTCACGGGCAAGGCCGTGGACTGCAGGGCCCCGCGCTCGAGCTGGGAGACGAATTCTTCTTTCGTCATCCTGCGCTAAAAGATCCTCAGTTGGGGTCTTCGGGCGAGATCAGGCCCATCTCGATGCCTTTGACGACGGCCTCGGTCCGGTTGCTGACCTCGAGCTTCTGGAAGATCGCGTTGAGGTGGTTCTTGATGGTCTTGACCGAGCACTCCATCTTCGCCGCGATCTCCTTGTTCGACTTGCCGGTGCCGAGGAGCACGAGCACGCGGATCTCGGTCTTGGTCAGCGCGACGGGCGAGTTGCCATCGCCGCTGGCCATCTGGCGCAGGCCCTGGAGAAGCTTGCCCATCACCTGCTGAGGGATCATCACGCCGTCGTTGGCGAAGGCCTTGAGGGCATTGACGAGCTCGGCGGCGGGAAGCATCTTGGAGAGGTAGCCGTTGGCGCCGGCCTGGATCGACTCCATCACGTGGGCCTCGTCCTCGTAGGAGGACAGGATCAGCACGTTCGTGTTGGGGCACTCCTTACGGATCAGCCGCGTCGCGGCGACGCCGTCAAGGTGCGGAAGCTTGATGTCCATGAGGATCACGTCGGGCTTGAGCTTTTTAGCCAAGCGGACGGCCTCCAGGCCGTCGGCGGCTTCACCGACCACCTCGATGATCCTCTCGTTCTCGAGAAGATCCTTGATGCCTTCACGGAAAAGCGTCTGGTCGTCGGCGATCAGAACTTTCACTCTCTTTTTCGGGGCAGCCTTCGAAGCCATTTCGATTCTCCTAGATGCTATAAAGACTTCCGCAACAGCATCTGTGCCGGGCCTTTCAGGCCCGGCCTCAGAATTCGGCTAGTTTAGCAGAAAATTATGGACGGATTTCACGTTTTCGTCAAGCCTTGCCGACCGGGACCGTGAAGAAGAACGAGGCGCCCTTCCCCAGGCCCTCGCTCTCGACCCAGATGCGCCCGCCGTGGCTGTCGACGATCTCACGCGAGATCGAGAGGCCAAGGCCCAGGCGTCCGCCGCCGGAGGCGCTCTCGCCCTGATAAAAGCTCTGAAACAGCTTGCCGACCTCGTCCGGCGAGATGCCGTCGCCGGTGTCGCGCACGGCGAAGCGCACGCCCGCGGCGTCCTTCTCAGCGGTCACGGTGACGGTGCCGCCCTTGGGCGTGTGACGGATCGCGTTCTCAAGAAGGTTGTTGAGCACCTGGGACAGGCGCTTCTTGTCCGCGGCGATCGTCGGCAGGCCGGGCTCGAGCACGGTCTTCAGGGTCAGGCCGCGCACGGCCGCGCGCGCCTGCGGACCGACCGCGGTCTCCTCGACGAGCGAGCCGGCGTCGAAGAGGTTGGACTCAAGGCGGAACTTGCCCTGCTCGATCGAGGCCCAGTCCACGAGGTCCTCGATGAGCCGCGAGATCTGGCCGATGCCGTTAGAGATGTAGCGCATCTTCTTGAGCTGCTCCACGTCGGGCTGGAGCGACTGGGAGAGCATCTCAAAGCTGACCTGCAAGGTCATCAGCGAATTGGAGAGGTCGTGGGAGGCCATCGACATGAACTTCGACTTCATCGCCGACAGATGCTGGTTCTTGTCGTTGGCGCTCTTCAGCTCCTGCTTGAGCCGCATCTTCTCGAGCGACTTCTCGATCGCCCGCTTGAGGTGGTCGAAATTGACGGGCTTGGTGAGGAAGTCGTCGACGGACTCCTGGATCGCCTTGAGCGCCGTGTCGAGCGAGGCGTGGGCGGTGACCATCAGGATCTGGCTCTCGGTGTTGAGCTTGCGGATCTGCTGGATCGCGTCGATGCCGGTCCCGTCGGTCAGGTTGTAGTCCATCAGGATGACGTCGAACTGCGTCCTCTTGACCTGGGCGACGGCCTCCGCCCCGCTCGAGGCCTGGGCCGTCTCGTAGCCCGACACCTCTAAATTATCGCTGACGCTTTCACGCATGTTCGCGTCATCATCGACGATCAGGATCTTGCCTTTCATCTGTTCCTCAGGCCGTCGTCGGAATATACAATTTAAATGTCGTCCCGACGCCTACCGTGCTCTCGACATCCACCTTGCCCTTATGGTGGTCGACCACCTTGCGCACGACGGCCAGGCCAAGGCCCGTGCCGCGCGCCTTCGTCGTAAAGAACGGCGCGAATATCTTATCGAGGACATCCTGAGGGATGCCGCTTCCCGCGTCGGAGATGTCGATGCGCACCCAACCGGCCTCGGGGATCACGGTGCGGATGGTGACCTTCCCCCCCTTCGGCGCGGGCATCACCTCGACGCCGTTGCCGACGAGGTTGCGCACCGCCTGCTGCATCTCGGTCTTGTCGATCTCCACCATGGGATTAGCCGGATCAAAAAGCTTGTCGACCGCGACGTGCGGCGGGAAGGGATAGACCGACAGCACCTCCTCGAGCCAATCGTTGATGCGGACCTTCTCGAGCTGAAGCTCGCGCTGGCGCGAGTAGGTCAGGATCTCGTTGATGATGCCGTTGGCCTGCTGGATCTCAGACTCGATGATCTTGATGTGCTTGGTGATCTTCGCGTCGGGCTCGCCGCCCGCCGTTCCGAGCTTGGTCTTGATGAAGTAGATCGAGTTGTTGATGACGGCGAGCGGATTTCTGATCTCATGGCCGACGACGGAGGCCATCTGGCCGATCGCGGCAAGGCGCTCCTTCTTGATGAGCTCGTCCTGGGCGGCCTTGAGCTCGCGGGTGCGCGAGTCCACGCGCTTCTCCAGGAACTTGGTGAACTTCTCGAGCTCCTGCTTCGCGTGGATGAGCTCGCCCGTCTTTTCCTTGAGCGATTCGCTCATGCCGAGGAAGGTCTGCGCCAGGTCGCCGATCTCGTCGTTGGTGGTCACGACCTCGGGCAGGTCCTCGAACTGGCCCTTGCCGAGGCGGTCGGCGGCCTCCTTTAAAATACGGATGGGCTGGGTGATGTGGCCGGCGACGGCCAGCGAGAGCAGGACGGTGAACAGCACGACCCAGATCAGCACGCGGAAGATCTGCGCCTTCATGTCGGCGGCGGTCTGATAGGCGGCCTCGACCGGCTGCTGGACGTAGACGATCCAGTCGAGCTTGTCGATGAGGCTGAACGCGCCGAGCAGGCGCTTGCCGCCCTCGATGCCGATTTCCCCGCCCCCCTTGACGTTATCTTGAGATGTGAGAACCTTCTCGACCTCCGGAGGCATGCGCGCGTCGGGGCGGTAGATCTCGCGCGGGTCGGAGTGCGCGATCAGGAAGCCGTCGCGGGTCATAACGGCAGCCTGGCTTTTTCCGGAGGCCGGGAACTCCATCGCGAGCATGGTGGAGAGGCCGTTGAGGCTCACGCGCGCCGAGACGGCGCCGACGGCCTTGGCGGGCTGGACGCGCTGGTCCATGATCGGCACGGAGATGGTGACGGTCGGATACAGCCCTTGAAAGCGCTCGAGATGGCCGATGAACTGGCCCCGCGGGCCCATCGCGCCGGCGAAGGAATCCTCGCCGCGAAAATCGCGCATATCGGGGTTGGGGCCGAGGAAGCGGCCGATGCGCAGGGTCTCGACGCCCTTATCGTTCAGGACGGACAATTCCAATACCGCGAAGTGGATCTGGAGGATCCGGTTGAGATACTGCTGCTGCTTGCCGGGGTTCATCGAGACGAAATCTTCGAGGCCGGCCGTCTCGGTCAGCACGTTGCGGAAGGTCGTGACGTACTTGTAGGTCGTGTCCGAGAAGCCGACGGCGAGGGATTCCTGCATCGCCAAAGTCTCCTTGCGCAGAGACTGCTGGGTGATCCCGACGAGGTGCCAGCCGACGAAGATCATCGGCGCCAGGGAAATAAGCAGGAACCAGAAGAGGATCTTGTAGGCGAGCTTGCCGCGGTTCCTGGTGGAGGCCATGGGTTATTGTTCCGTGCCCAAATTATGCCTGTACAGGAACACGAATTTGTTACGCCGGAGGCGTGGTCAGCCTTTGGTCGCGTTTCGCGACAACAGCTGCTTGATGCGGGCCGACAGCTCCGCGAGATCGAAGGGCTTGGTGATGTATTCGTCGGCCCCGAGCTCGAAGCCCTGCTTCTTCTCCTCCGACGAGAGGAAGCGTCCGGTCATCATGATCAGGATCGTGATCTTGGAGCGCTTGCGCAGCTCCTGGCAGATCTGGAAGCCCGAGGAGTCCGGCAGCTGGATGTCCATGATCACGGCGTCAGGATCGATCTTGATGGCGGCCGCGATGCCTTCCTTGGCCGCGCCGGCCTGATGGCACTCGAAGCCGTCGAGCTCGAGGACCTCGGCGAGGCTCTCGCGAAGGTGGGCGTCGTCGTCGATGATGAGCAGCTTCGGAAGCTTCGCCATGTTATCTCCTCATCTCCGCGCCGGGGGGCACGAGCTTGTAGCCGACGCAGGGAATGGTCGTGATGTACTTCGCCGCGACGCCGAGCTTCTCGCGAAGCCGGCGCACGTGCACGTCCACGGTTCGCGGCGAACCGAAATAGTTGTAGCCCCACACGCGCTCGATCAGGTACGGACGGGAGAGCACGCGGTTGGCCGAGCTCAGGAATACATAGAGCAGGTCGAGCTCCTTCGACGTCAGCGGAACGCGCTTCTTCGAGATGTGGAGGGTATAGCTCGTGAGGTTGAGCTCGATCTCCCCCATGTTTATGATCTCCTCGGAGGCGTTGACCTGGGTGCGGCGCAGCACCGCCTTGATGCGGGCGAGGCACTCGGCCGCGTCCCAGTTGAGAGAGAGGCACTCGTCCGCGCCCGCCTGGAAGAACGCGAGGCGCTGGGAGACCCGGTCCTTCGCCGAGGCCTGAGCCGGCGCCGACGACGGTCCCGAGCGGCCGAACAAGGCGTACGCATGCTTCGACGGCGCCGAAGCGGCCGCCGGCTGATCGGCATGCTCGACGAGAGCGACGATCGGCATCTGCCGGGCCGGACCCTTGGCGCGCAGCTGCTTGACGAGATCCACTCCGTCCTCATCGACGAGCTTTTGGCCGATGATCAGGAGATCGCAGCCGCGGTGCGCCAGAAGCCCCTGCACTTCCTTGGCCTTCTGCGCGACGGTGACGGTCATCCCGGCAGCCTGAAGGGCCTCGAGGATGACGGCCGCGCGATTGGGCTCACGCGAGCCGTAGACGACGCTGGTTCTCATTGAGGCGCTATTCCTCGGTCCCGCCCTCATCCTCGAGTTCGAGGCTGAGGCCGCCGAGAGAGCTGATCGCGGCGAAGAAGTTGTAGACGACGGCGAGCAGCAACAAGGCGCCCTCCGTGAGGACTGCATAGAACAAGGTGTAGAAGCCGACCGACAGGGCCTTCTGACCAACGCTCAAGGACGCGTTCGTGGTGTTGGGCGAGATCACGAACGTGACCAGCCCGCCGAGGAAGCCGAGCAGCATCACGGTGCCGGTGATCGCGGGCCTTGTCGAGATCAGGATGGCGACGGCCGCGACCAGCGCGCCGAAGATCGCGACGGGCGGCTTGTTCGCGAAGCCCGCGCCGAGCGCCAGGGCGGCGCCGATGAAAACGGCGATCGGGAGGATAGGATGCTTGAACCAATAGGGATCGATTCTCTTCACTCGATAGCTCATTCCAATCTCCTTAATAGCGTCTGTAGGCCCGCCAAGAATAACAGAAGCGTAACAGTTTGACAAGGGCTTGTACTTTTTATTTCTGATATCGTCGGGCGGCCTTGCGCGCTTCATCGTGGCACGGGTGGGGAGAATCCCTCCGGGCCGGGCGACCGGCCCCTTCCCTACGGAATTTGGAAGGGGCACTTCCTCGCCTAATGGCTCGGTCGCGCGCGCTCCGACAATTTCGAACCCATCGTTTGCATCGAAGTTATCCCCAGCACTTCCAACGTTGGAAACGCTGGGGATAACCTCGTCATCGTCATACCCGCATGTCGGCGGAGGTCGAGCCGCACGAGCTCACCAGGTAGGCCGGGAGGATGATCCGGAGGGAGCCGGCGCGCGGTCGCCGGGCCCGGAGGATTATCCTCCCGGACGCGACTACGCGAGCTCAAGCGAGGCTCGACCGTCCCTCGCGAGCTTGACGGTGGCGCGGTATCAGGGTACACTGCCCCCGCGTGAAAAAAGCGAAGCTCGTCGACACGAATATCGCCGGGCACCATTCATTGCCCGCGCCCCGCCAGGTGTGCAAGCTCCTGCCCGCGTCGGAGCGATGCCTGGAGACCGTCGCGCGCGGCCGCCGCGAGATCCGCGCCATCCTCGACGGCAAGGACGAGCGCCTCTTCGTCGTCGTAGGGCCCTGCTCGATCCACGATCCGCGCGCCGCGTTCGAGTACGCCGAGCGCCTGCGCGAGCTCGCGGAAAAGGTGAAGGACCGCTTCGTGCTCGTCATGCGCGTGTACTTCGAGAAGCCCCGCACCACGGTCGGCTGGAAGGGCCTCATCAACGACCCGCGCATGGACGGCACGTTCCATATCGAGGATGGGCTCAAGGCCGCTCGCAAGCTGCTCCTGCGCGTGAGCAAGCTCGGCCTTCCCGCCGCGACCGAGGCCCTCGACCCGGTTTCACCGCAGTACCTCGCGGACCTGATCAGCTGGCACGCGATCGGCGCGCGCACCACCGAATCCCAGACCCACCGCGAACTCGCCAGCGGCCTCTCGAGCCCCGTCGGCTTCAAGAACGGCACCGAGGGCGACATCCAGGTCGCCCTCGACGCGATCAAGTCCGCCGCGGCGCCGCACCATTTCCTCGGCGTCGACCCGGACGGGCGCGTGTCGGTGTACCGCACGCGCGGCAACAAGAGCTGCCATGTCGTCCTGCGCGGCGGCCGCGAGCCGAACTTCGACCGCGCCTCGGTCCTCGCCTGCGCGGAGAAGCTCAAGAGGGCGGACCTGGATCCGCGCCTGATGGTCGACTGCAGCCACGGCAACTCCGGCAAGGACCACCGCCGCCAGCCGGGCGTCTTCGACGCGTGCCTGGATCAGGTCCGAGCCGGAGGCTCGCCGATCGCGGGGCTCATGATCGAGAGCAACCTCTTCGCGGGGCGACAGGACCTGCCGAAGGATCTCAAAAGCCCGGGCAGCCTGCGCTACGGCGTCTCGATCACCGACGCCTGCCTGGGCTGGGACGAGACGGAAAAGCTCATCCTGGGCGCGGCCCGGAGGTAGGCCTCTCGGCCAACGGATACGAGCCGAGCACCTTCACGTGGCGCGCCGCGGCGCGCAGCTCGGCGAGCGCGGCGCTCACCGCCTCGTCGTCGGCCCCACCCAGGAAATCGACAAAGAACGAATACTCGAACGGGTTGGACGCGATGGGCCGCGACTCCAGCTTGGTCAGGTTGATCGCGTGGTCGGCGAACAGCTTCAGACATTCGAGAAGCGCGCCGGGATGATGGTGCACGGAGAAGGCGAGGCTGGTTTTCTCCGTCTTGTTCGCCGCGCGCGCGTCGCCCTCGCGGCGGAAGGCGAGGAAGCGTGTGAAGTTCCCCTTCACGCTCTGGATGTCCGACGCCAGGACCTCCAGGCTGTAAACCTCGGCGCAGCGCTTCGAGGCGATCGCGGCCTCGCCGGGAAGCCGGCGCTGGGAGACGAGCTCAGCGGCGCCGGCGGTGTCGTACTCGGGGATCGCCCGCAGCTTGCGCGTATTCAGGAAATCCCGGCACTGGGCCAGGGCGATGGGATGGGAGTACACGGTGGTCACGTCCTCGAGCCGGTCGCCCGGGCGGCCGAGCAGGCAATGATCGATGGGGAGGTACGCCTCCGCGGTCGCGAACACCTTTCGCTCGAGCAGAAGGTCCGTGTTGACCCCCACCGAGCCCGCGATGCTGTTCTCCACCGGCACGAAGCCGGCGTCCGCCCGGCCGTCCTCCACCGCGTCGAAGACCTGCTCGCTGAACGCGAACCCGAGGGGCTCGGCGCCCGGCCCGAAATGAAGGCGCAGCGCCGCCTCGCTGTACGCGCCGGGGACGCCCTGGTAGGCGACCTTCAAGAGGTCACTCTTTTGTCAGTCTCTTTTAGAGCCGCGAGGAAGCGGCGGCGCATCGGCGCAGCGTAGGCGTTGAAGCGGTTCATGTCCGAGAACAGCTGCCAGCTATCGTTCTGCACCGTCTCGAGGATGCGCAGAAGGCGCTTGTAGCCCTCGGTGTCCACGCCGGTCGCCTTCGCGCCGTAGGCGATCAGTCCGCGTCCGATGAAATGGGTCAGAACCAACGAAGAGGCCATGCGGCGGTCGTGCTCGCGCGGCGTGAGCTCGACGACACGCAGGCCCTTGCGCACGAGCGCGCGCCTAGCGCGCCGGTACAGCGCGTCCGGCATGCGCACCCGGCACAGCACGATGGTGCGGTCCTTGAGGGAATCGGCGGCGCTGTCGGGGCCGAAGTTCGGATGCGTGCCGAGCAGGCTCACGCTCTTAGGGAGCCAGCGCTTCATGGCCCGAACAGAGTGCTCCTTGACCGAGCAGGTGTCGACGACGAGCGCGCCCGGACGGACCAAGGTCTTGATGCGGCGCGCCACGCCCTCGAAGGCAGCCATCGGCACGCACAGCACGACGACGTCCTGGGCGCAGGCCTGCGCCAAGGTCGAGGGAACGACGCCCAGCGCACGCGCGCGGCGAGCGTCAAGCTTCACGTCGTAGACATGGATTTTAGCGTCGCGCGCGAAGTGCCGGGCGAGCAAACGGCCCAGACGCCCAAAGCCGATCAAGCCGACGCTCATAGCGCGCCCTCCAGCCGCGCGAAAGCCTCGCGCAGCGTCGCTTCCGGCGCGGAGAAGCTCAGGCGCAGGAAGCCCTCGCGTCCGAACGCCGAGCCGGGCATGACGGCGACCTTCGCCGCCTTCAGAAAGTGAGCCGCCAGCGCCTCCGAGTCCGCGAACCGCCCGCCCAGATGACGGCGCGCATCCGCGAACAGGAACAGGCCGCCCTGGGGCTTGGTGCAGCCGAACAGCTTCCCGCCCAGCTCGAAGGCGACGTCGCGCCGCTTCTGATGCGCGTCGCGCCACGGCGTGCGGTGAGCGTCGCCCAGGCCCAGCGCCGCCAGCGCGCCGTATTGCACGAACGTGCAGGCGTTGCCGGTCACGTGGCCGTGAATGCGCCCGACGGCCTCCACCAGCTCGGCGGGCCCGGCCAGGTAGCCGACGCGAAAGCCCGTCATCGCGAAGCTTTTCGAGAAGGTCTGGATCGTGACCGTGCGCGCGGCCGCGCCGAGCGAGGCGACGCTGACGTGACGCGACCCGTCATACACGAGCGCCTCGTACGCCTCGTCAGCGATGATCGCAAGATCGCGCTTATCCGCGAGCGCCACGACGGCGCGCAGCGCCGCCTCCGGATACACGGCGCCCGTCGGGTTGTTCGGCGAATTCAGGATGATCGCCCTGGTCTTCGGCGTGACCGCGCGCTCAAGCGCATCCAGGTCAAGCTGATGATTTTCACCCGTCGGCACCAGCACAGGCACGGCACCGGCGAGCTTGACCGCCTCCGGAAATGTGACCCAGCAGGGTGCTGGGATCAGCACCTCGTCGCCGGGTTCGCACAAGGCCTGAAGGACCTCGTAGACGGCCTGCTTGGCCCCGTTCGTCACGAGGATGTTCTCCGGCGCCGCCGTCACGCCGTTCACGTCCTTGAGCTTGAGCGCGAGCGCGGCTCGAAGCTCGGGCAGGCCCCCGGAGGCGGAATAGCGCGTCCGGCCGGCCTTCAGGGCGTCCTGCGTCGCGCGCAGCACGGCCTCGGGAACCGGGAGGTCCGGCTCGCCCTCGAGCAGGCTGATCACGTCGACGCCTTCGGCCCGCAGGCGCCGGGCCTCGGTCGACAGCCTCAATGTGCGCGACTCGGCGACGGCCCGGGACCGGCTACTGACTCTCATGGTACTGCACTTCTTTGGAGTTCATCACGATGAGCCGGAAGACGACCTCGACGAACTCCTCGTTGAGCTTGTGCTCCGCGCCCCATTTCTTCACGCGGTCCACGAGCGCCTGCTCGCGCGTACGGTCGTAGATCGGCACGTTCAGCTCCTTCTTGATCTTCGCCAGATCGATGACCAGCGCGCGGCGCCGGGCGAGGAGCGTGACGATGCCGTTGTCCACCTCGTCGATGCCGGTGCGGATGCGGTCGAGGTCCTTCGTGAAGTCCTTGGCCATGGTTCATCCATCATATGAAATTCCCGCAGCAGGGCCTCAGGGTCGAACTCTCACCGCTGCCAATGCCGATCGATCAAGACCATTCCAGTCGTGCCGGGCTCACTATTGATAATAATGACTAGTTCCGGAACCAGTGATTGGCATTGGCACCGGCGCAAGGCCGGATTATGAATCGCGCTAGATGCGCGCGCCGACGGTCTTGGTCTCGAACAGGATGAGCGTGCGGCGAAGCTCACCCTCCTCCTCGAGGTGGACGGCCTTCACATGGCAGGGCTCGGACTTGAACATCGTGTCCGCCTCGACGACCTGGTTGGGCCGGTCGAGCGCCACGCCGACGAGGCGCAGGACGTCCTGCTGCTGGCTGTCGATGACGTCGAGCAGATGGAGCTTGCCGTCGGTCGTCACCGTGCCGGTGATCGGGAAGTTGGTGTAGAGGACGCTGTTGTCCTCGTCGACGACGATCGCGCGGTGGTTCTTGGAGACGACGGCCTTGAG
>CAZIBN010000006.1:0-51210 GCA_964537395.1 uncultured Elusimicrobia bacterium | reverse complement strand
CCGACGGCGTACTTGTGCATGGCCTTGTTGATGACCTTGACCACGCCCTCGCGGCTGATCTGCATGTTGAGGATGCCGAGGACCTCCCCGCGCAACGCGAGCGGGATGGCGATGTCGTACAGCGGCATGTTGGGCACCGCGCGCACGATCGGGGTCTTCGCGAGCCAGGCCTGCTCGATGGCGTCCGTCGGCAGGCTCACCTGCTTGACGAAATCATCGAAAGGCTTGGTCATCATCGACGGGTCCTTGAACCAGCGGACCTCGCCGTATTTGTTGAGGTAGAGCAACGCCGCGATCCGATCGTCTTTAGAAAAGCGGCTGACCGTGTCGAACTCCGGCATGGAGATCACGCCCTGGTTGCGCGACAGGCCCTCGATGAGGGTCGGGGCGTACAGGCGGACCATGTCGATGGATTCCTGCTTGAGCTTCTCGTCGAACGTCCACTTGAAAAGGTTGTAGTAGAAGATCCCGCCCAGGCACATGACGTAGATGCCGATGCCGGTGAACCACAAGAACCATTTGGCGGAAAGCTTCATGGCTTATTCTGCCTTATTGCCCCGCGCCGTACAGCTTCTCGATCTTCTCGAGGCCGGCGATCGCGTCGGAGTTGCCCGGGTCGAGCTGCTTGGCGTGCAGCCACTTGTCACGGGCCTTCTCGTAGTCGCCCTTCTGATAGTAGATGACGCCCTCGAGGTAGGCCTGCTGGGAGGCCTGCTTGTTGCTCTCCGTGTTCTGCGCGGGCAGCGGCGCCTGGCCGGTCGGAGCCTGGGTTCCCGCCGCAGCCGCCTTGGCCTTCTCCTCCTCTTCCTTCTTCTTCGCCTCCTCCGCGAGCTTCACCTCCTCTTCCTTCTGCTTCTTCTTGTCCTCCTCGCGCGCCTTGGCGACCTCGACGGCGCGCGTCCTGGCGGCCGACTCGCGACGCTGCTGCTCCTTGGCGCGGGCGACAAGCTGGTCGGCGGCCTTCGGATCGTAGCCGAACTCGACGGCGTGCTTCCACTCCGAGATCGCCTTCTCGTACTGGCGCGATTCGTAGAAGCGGCGGCCTTCGGCGACGTGCTGGTTGGCGACCTCGGCGCGGATCTCGGCCTGAAGCTTCTGCGCCTTCACATTGCCCGGCCCTGATTCAAGGACGGCGTCGAGCATCTTAAGGGATTCAAGCACGAGGCCCTGGCTGTACAGATTCAGCGCGGCCTGGAGCTTCTCGTTGGCGTCCTGCTCGCGCGATTCGGCCTCGACCTTCGCGAGCTCGACGGTCAGGCGAGGGTAGCGGGGATTGAGCACGAGCGCCGCGTACCACTGATCGAGCGTCTCGCGCAGGCGGTGCTGGCGGTAAGCCTGCCGCCCCTTGCGGTAATGCTCCTCCGCCATCTCGGTGCGGGCCTTGCGGAGCCAATAGTGGGACTTCAGGTTGCCCGGGGCGAGCTTGGAGCACTCCTCCCAGCGCTGGGCCGCCTCCACAAGACGGCCCTGGCGATAGAGGGCCATGCCTTCCTCGAAGCGCTCCTCGATGAGGCGCCGCTCGGAGACGCGCGGCTTCGTCGAGCCCTTCAGGTCGATGGTCGCACGGTTGAGGATCGAGGCGTCCGAATATCCGGGGTCGATGGAAAGGATCTTGCGCGTCAGGTCGTTGGCGGCCTCGTACTGGCCGTTCTTGTAGAGATCGAAGGCGTTCTCGTAGACGTTCTTGAGGGTCTTGCGCGTGACGCGCGACTTCTCGAGCTGGATCGTGTAAATATATTTCTTCTTGTCGTCCTCGGACGAGATCGTGCCGAGGTTCAGCTTCGACATGTCGAGGAACAGCCCCTCGGTCTCGTGGACCCGGGTGTCGCCGGCGCGTGCGGCGCCCGCGGCGAGCACGAGCAGAGCGGCGATGAGCGGCGTCCTCATCAGAAGCCCAGGCCTCCCGAGACGAGGCTCTTCATCATGGGCGCCAGCATCATGATGAACACGGTCGGGAAGATGAAGATGAAGAGCGGGATGAGCATCTTGGTGGCGGCCTGCGCGGCGAGCTTCTCCGCCTTGTTCAAACGGCGAAAGCGCATGTCCGCGGCGTAGTTGCGCAGGAGCTCGACGAGGCTCGTGCCGAGCTCATCGGACTGGATGATGAGGCCGACGAAAGACCGGATCTCCGGAACGCCGGTGCGCATGGCGAGCCGCTTGAGGGCGTCGCGGCGCGTGTAGCCGAGCGAGACCTCGTTGATCATCTTCTGAAGCTCGTTCTCGAGCTCGGTTCGCTGGGTCACCTTGACGTTCTTGAGGATGCGCTCGATGGCCGCCATGTAGTCGAGGCCGGCCTCGATGGTCAGGGCCATGAGGTCGACCATCGTCGGGAAGTTGCGCATGATGTCCGCCTGGCGGGCGCGGATCTTGCCCTGGAACAGCGAATCGGGGATGAAGAAGCCGATGATGCCGCACATGGCCACGATCGGCGAATCCATCAGGAAGTAGAGGCCGAAGATGAGGCCCCCGGCGAGCATCTCCTTGAGATGCAGCATCTCGAGCGGCGTCGGCTTCTGCGGCCGGCCCATCATCATGTACATCTCTTCGAGCTTGACGTCGAGGTGGAAGGTCTTGAGCAGGAACAGGTCGAGCTTCTCGAGCAGGCTGCCGTGCGGATTCAGGCTCGAGAACGCGGAGCTCGTGCCGACCTCCTTTTTGGCCAGCTTCGAAAGGTCACCTTCTTCGACATCGGCGGGCGGCGCGAAGAGGCGGCTCGCGGCGGTGTACGCGGCGACGGAGCCCAGCACTCCGACCGCGAGCAGAATATAGTGCATCAGGGGGTCGATGGGTGTCATATCAGACGCTGATGTCCCCGAGCTTGTTGACGATCTTCATGCCGATGGCGATCCAGATGGTGCAGAAGAGAAGGGTGGCCACGCCGAGCCCGCTGAAGTAGTATTCCTTCATCGGCTCGGGCTGGAACAGGAACATGATGATGAGCATGATCCAGGGCATGACGCCGACGACGATCGCCTGGATGCGCTGCTGCGCCGTCATCGCGGCCGTCTTCTCCGCGAGCTTGGACTCCTCGCGGATGTTGTCGACGATGCGGTCGAAGATCTTGGTCAGGTTTCCGCCGACGGAGCGCTGGATGACGACGGCCTTGATCATGTAGGAGAGCAGGCGGCTCTGCACGCGCTCCTCGACGCCCTCGAGCGCGCGCTCGAGCGCTGTGCCGAGCTGATAGTTCTTGATGCAAAGGCCGAACTCCTCGGAGATCGGCGGGAGGCTGTCGCGCTGCACCATCTCGAGGCAACCGATCAGGTCGATGCCTGATTTGAGGCCGTTCGACATCAGGATCATCGCGTCCATGAGCTGGGCCTCGCACTTCTGTCCGCGGCGGAAGCGGATGTTGAGCAGAAGCCAGCCCGGCAAGGTCAGGCCGGCGTAGATGCCGAAGCCGGTGAAAATGAGGAATCCGAAGGGGTCGAAGGTGAGCAGGCCGATGAGCAGCCCAAGGACCATCGGTCCTCCGACCAGGTAGTGGATCTTGATGACGATGAACTGGCGCTCGTACTCGTGGGCCCACTCCTTGGCCTTCACCTTGTAGCGCTCCCAGCCGTCGGCGATCTTCTTCTCATTGAGAGAGCCGATGGTCCAGGCGCAGGCGATGATGAGGCCGATGCCGATCATCTTGAACACGACCGCCGCCGCCTGCGAGCCCTTGGTGTCGCCCTGCTGGAACTTGAAGCCGCGCGGCGTCGACTGAAGCGTTTCGAACGCGCCGTTCATCAGGGCGCCCATGGCGATGACGGCGTCCTTGTAGCGCTGGGTGTCGCCGTTGACGAGGCCGTCCATGACGCTGTCGTACTGCTTATTGATCAGCTCGAAATGGGCGATGACGGACCGCCCCCGTCCTCCGAGCGAATCGCCCAGCTTCGCGCGCACGAGCCGGTCGAGCGACATCTGAAAACGGATGCGCTTGTCCTCGTAATCCTTGATCAGGTTGCCCGGCGGCATCAATTGGCCGCCGTCGGAAGGAGGCAGGCTTTTGCGGACGAGCTCAAAGAACTCATACAGCACTGACGCCGGCGCCTGCCACAACTGGGCCTCGTTGAGGATGCCCTCGTCGGGGTCCTGCCAGACCGGGCGCTTGAGCATCGCCTCGAGGGTCTGGTCCACCCATTTGGGGATCTTGAGGCTCGCATCCCGGTCTCTCTTAAAATAATGGTAGAAGACCTGGGTGCGCGTGATCGCGCCCTCGACCTTCGGCTGACCGGGCGCGGCCGTCTTGCCCGAGCCGACGAGGAACACGATCTCCTCACGGCTGAAGATCTGAGCCTGGGACGGGATCGCGGCCAGCAGCAAAAGAAGGACGGGGATAAGCTTTCTCATGCTAATGCCCCCCTCCGCCGCCATGACCGCCCGTCGCGACCGCCTCGGCGTCATCCGGCACGGGGATGCCGGCTGCGATCAGCTCATCGATGGCGTTGGGCAGGCCCTTCTTCTTCTTGGTGCGCTCACTCCAGAACGCTTCGGGCGGAACCGGGAGGCCCTTGAGCTTGATCTCATCGTAGCAGTGCGGGACATAATCCATGGCCGTGAAGTATCCGAAGCTGACGCCCTTATCGCTCATGCCGGTCTGAATGAAGCGGTAGATGTCCTTGGTGATGACCCGCTGTCCGTCGCGTCCCACGCACTCCGAGATATAGGTCACGCGGCGCTTGCCGTCGGCGAAGCGGGTGATCTGAACGAACATGTGCACCGCGCTCGAGATCATGTCGATAAGAACGTTCATCGGCAGGTCGATGCCCGACATCAGGCACATCGCGGAGAGGCGGCTGACCGATTCGGTCGGGGTGTTCGCATGAAGGGTCGCGAGCGAGCCTTCATGGCCCGTGTTCATCGCCTGCAGCATGTCCAGCGCCTCGCCGCCGCGGCACTCGCCGACGATGATGCGGTCCGGGCGCATTCGCAGGCAGTTCTTGATCAGGTCCCGGATGGTGATCTCGCCCTTGCCTTCGATGTTCGGCGGACGCGACTCAAGGCGGATCCAGTGCTCGGCCATCAGGCGCAGCTCGGCTGTGTCCTCGACGGTGATGATGCGCTCTCCGTCCGGGATGAAGTTCGAGAGCATGTTCAGAAAGGTCGTTTTCCCGGTCCCGGTGCCGCCGGCGATCAGCATGTTCTTCTTGACGATGACCGCGGCGCGCAGGAAATCGATGAACGTGGGGGTGCAGGCGCCGAAGCTGATCAGCTGTGTATGGGTGAAGGGCTTCGCGGAGAAGCGGCGGATCGTGAGCGTGGGGCCGGAGACGGCCAGGGGCGCGATGATCGCATTCACGCGCGAGCCGTCCTTCAGGCGGGCGTCGACGAGCGGGACGGATTCGTCGATGCGGCGGCCGACGGGTGCGACGATGCGCTTGATGACCTGCACGACCTGCTCGTCGTTGCGGAAGCGCAGCGGCAGCAGCACGAGCTGGCCCTTCTGCTCGATGTAGATCTTGTCGAACGCGTTGACCATGATCTCGTTGATGCCAGGGTCGCGCAGCAGCGCCTGCAGGGGGCCGAGGCCGAGGATCTCGTCGACGAGCTCTCCGGTGAACAGTTCTCGCTGGGTACGCGACAGCGCCAGGCTCTGCTCTCGCTGGAGGAGGTTCTCGATGATCTGAGAGACCTTCGCGCGGTTCTCCTCGTTCTGGTTGGGATCGTCCGAGATTCGAATGCGCTCGGTCTCCATCGCGCCGACGACGAGCTTATGCATCTTACCCTTGAGCTCGTCCCAGAATTCAGGGATCGGTCCGGAGGATTTCGTGACGTCCTTCGCCACGACCTTGGGGCCCTCGCTTGCCTGGGAGGCGGCCGACTGCTTCCATAGGATGTCGGCCGACGAGGAGAACTCGTCGGCGTCCATCGACGACTCCCAATGCTTGGCGGAAGGCTTGACCTCCATCAAACGCCCTAAAAGTATGCGAAGGGACTTGACCCAGTCGCTCTGGAGCTGTTCGACGACGAGGATCTTCTGGGTGTTGGCATACTCCGGGATGAGATCCTCCCATGGACAGTATGCCAGCACACGCTTCTGGATCGCGTTGAAGAAGCGATCGACCTCCTTGGGCGCGAGCGCGCCGGGAAGGTTGGCCTGGTTGACAACGATCTCGAACTTATCGAGGGCGAAGTGCAGGGCCTTGATCTCGTTGAACAGAGAGTAGGTCGCCTCGAAGTGAGAGCGCTGGGGCAGGCAGACCCAGTAGATCAGGTCGGCTAGGTCGAACGAAAAGATCTGCATCGGGAAGAACGGGTCCACATCGAGGAAAAGGTCGTAGGACTCGGCCAGCGAGCCGAGGATCTTGACGACCATGTTCGGCGAAAGCTTCTGGAACTCCGCGCGGTTGGCCGCGAGCGGGAGCAGGCCAACGCCCCACTGCGAGATCGGTATGCGGCCCTTCAGGAGGCGGCCAAGGCCGCCCGTCGGGTTCTCACCGACGAGCTGGACCATGCTGGCCAAGGTCGGAGGATTGACGCCGAGCACGTAGCTCAGGTCGTTGCGGCACATGGGGTCCATGTGCACGATGACGACCTTGCGGTTCTGGCTGCCGGCCCAGGCGAGCGCCAGGTTAAGGCAGGTCGTGGTCTTGCCGACGCCTTCCTTCGGGCCCGTGAATACGACGACCCGCCCCGGCTCCTTTAGAGAGGTCGGGGCGGCGCTCGAAGTTTCCGGGCGCGGGGTCTCAGCCACGGTCCACGCTCATTTCACGATCTCCATGGTTATGAAGAGGAAGAGCGACTTCTGCTCCTCGATGACCGTCGTCGTCGTGAAGAGCAGGCCTAGGATCGGGATGCTGCCGATGAACGGCACCTTGGTCTTAGCCACGTTCTTGGTGCTGGACTTCAGGCCGCCGATGACGAGGGTCTCACCGCTCTTGATCTCGACGGCCGTCTGGATCTGGCGCGTGACGATCGAGGGCACGGTCGTGTTTCCGACCTGCACGGGCTTGGAGAAGTCGACGTTGGACACCTCGAGCTGCAGCTCAGCTCGGATCGTGTCTTTTTTATTGGGGTTGATGACCGGGACGATGTTCAGGATCACGCCGAACTTCTTGAAATCCGCGGTCACGGTGCCGTTGCCGTTGGCCGAGGGGTAGGGGATCTCGCCGCCCACCACGAAGTTGGCCTGAGACTGGGCCTGAACCACCACCTTCGGGTTCGAGAGGAGCTGCGCCTTGCCTTCGGTTTCGAGCATTTTGAGCTGGGTCTGGAGCTGCGTCTGACGGGCGAAGTCGCCGAGCCGATAGATTCCCGGGATCGTCTTCTCGGCGAAGCCGATGCCGGCCGCGAACGGAGTCCACGAAAAACCGATGTCGCGCTGCACGGAGCCTGAGATCTCGACGATGTCCGCGGATACGGCGATCAGTGAATCCTCGGGCTGAGCCGAAGCAGTCGCTGCAAGCGCGCAAACGAGGGCCATCGCCGTCCACAGTTGTCGATTCATGTTGTCGAGTCTAGGATACGCCAAAATTGTTTCTAACTGATTTCTAACGGAACAGCTTGCGGAAGCTGGCCATCTCCATAGGATGCATCTCGGCATCGCCGAGCCCGCGCATGATCACCGTCGTGTCTCCCTGCTTGATTGCCAGGGCCAGATACTGCGCTTCGTTCGGATTGAGAGCGAGACTGACGGAGGCCTTCTCGGAGAACGCGGCCGTCTTGTCCTCCTTGTCCCCCAGGTTCTTGAACTGGCGGGCGTTCATGCCCTGCCCGAGGTTGGTGCCGACCGCGATGACGAGCACGTTCTGCAGGATGGTGGCCGTGACCTTCTCTTTTCTGCCGTCGTTCATCAGGGCATCGAAGGTCACCAGCACGTCCACGCGGTCGCCGGGCTTGATCAGGATCTTCATCTCCTGGTCGATCGGCAGGATGGCGCCGCGATAGCCGGGCGGGATCTTGACGCTCAGGCCGGATTCCGGGGAGAGCGATATCAGGGACGACTGCGTCAGCTGGTTGCCCTTCGGCACGCGGTTGCGCGTCACGAGATTGACGATGAGCTTCATATCACCCTGCGTCTTGATCTCAAAGGAGTCCTGCTGCATGAATTTGCGCGGGACCTCGAGGACCTCGACCATGTCCTCCTTAAGGACCGTGCGCTCGGGGATGTCGACGCGGGCGGAAAGGACCTTGGCCGTCTCGTAGGCGCCGCGAAGGGCGCTCTCCTTGCTGCTGAGCACCATCAAATAGAACACGGCGGCGCCCATCGCGAGGAGCATCGGGACCAGCACGCCTTTCTTTTCCATGATGTTTCGTTTCCTATTTCTTTAAGGGCGACTCGATCGGCATCCGAACGACCGCTTGAAGCAGCCGCATGCCGGTGCCTTTCGGCTTGGCGAGGATCACGCTGCTGATCGGGAACACGAGCTTGATATTGTTGCTTCCGGTGATGATGAGATCGAAATTGTCTTGCTGCGACTGCGGGTCCGTCAACGTCTTTTCCTTTCCGCAGGAGACCGTCGCCGACGCGATGATGGTTTTCATGATTTCGCCGAGCTTGCCGCATGCATGTCCCGGAGGCGCCGTCGTCGTCATGCCGCCGATACGAGCTACTTCGTACGTCGCGTGATTAAGAAGGATCAGCTGGAACGAAACGTATCCGATCTCCATGATGGTGAAGATGATCGTCAAGAAAATGGGCAAGATCAGCAACATCTCGACGACGACCTGCCCGGATTTCCCGCCCCTTTTCACATCTCCCTCCCTTCCCGTCCCGCCCCGGGCCCCTTGCGGGGCCCGGGACGAACCGGGCGACTTCTAGTTGCCGCCGCTGCCCATCTGACCGGCGGCGCCAGTGATCATCTGCTGGATGTTATTGAACAGCGTCGGCATGAACTTCTTGAGCATCGCGCCCGAAACGAGCACGACGCCGACGACGACCGTGAGCATCAAGAGATACTCGACCGTGTTCTGGCCCTTGCGATTCGCAGTCTTCGCCTTGAGCCACGACCCCACCTGAGACAGTTTCATGAGCATGTATTTCTCCCTTTCCAGGAACGCTATTTTGGATACGTGGACAAGATCTTCACGCCTGCGATCGTGAACAGCTTCTTCAGCTGCCCCTGAAGGAACCCGTACATCCCCGCGAAGACCGTGACCAAGGCCACCGTCGTGAGCAGGTACTCTATGGCCGTTTGGCCATTCCTTCCTCTTACGATCCGACGTAAAGATCGAGTCTTCATCCTTTCTCAGTGTAACACCCGACCTATAGCGTGTCAATACGTTGGCCATTAAAAAACCGTTAAAACTTCATCTTGACCGAGATCTGATCGACCGTGCCGAGCGCGCCCATAGGAACGAAGGCATAGTCCAAGGAGACGCCGTAGCCGAAGGCCTGGGAGGTGTACATGCCGAAGCCGAAGGAAAGGTTGCTCGCGCGGTCCATGCGCAGGGACTTCAGGGTCTCGTCGGTGCTCTGCCCGAGGTTGTCGCTGTTGCGGTAGCCGAGGCGGAAGGACAGCTGGCCGACATCGAGGTACTCCTCGGGAAGCTGGAACTCGCCGCCCAGTCCGACGCGCGCGCCACTGTCCGAGGCCTTGCTGAGCTCGAGGCCCACGGTCACGAAATCGCCAAGCCGCACGCCGGCGCCGGCGCGGGTGATCCGCGCGACGTTGCTGGTGCCCGCGCCGAAATTCTGCAGCGCGAATCCGAGAGACAGAGTCGGGTTCGGCTTCAGGATCACTCCGGCGTCGCCGACGACGGTGTCCTTGATCGATCCTGCGATGTCCTCGTGCACGACGCGCAGGGAGCTCCCGAGGAACAGCTTCTCGTACCAAAAGGAACGGGCGATGCCGATCGACATCATGCCGTCGCGCACGCCGACCTCGGTGCCGGGCTGCGGCACGCCGTTGGCATCTCGGACGTCGAAGCCGTCGACGTTGATGTAGGAGAGGTTCGCTCCCCAGGAGGTCCGACCCATCGGGTGCGCGTAGGCAAGATACAGCGGCGAGTCCACGCCCTGGATGTAGCGCAGATAGGAGAAGCCCAATTCGCGCTGCTGGGTCACGGCGAGCCCGGCCGGATTCCAGGCTATCGCGTCGGAGCCCTCGGCGATCGCCACATACGCGCCGCCCAAAGCCATCGCGCGGGCCGAGCCCTGTCCGATCTTAAGGAAATTGGCGCCGCTGGTTCCGACGTTCGAGTCGGCGGCGCGCGCGGAAGCCGCCGCCAGCAAGATCAGGGTAAAAAGCGCGATAGCGTGGCGTGTAATCACTGGATCAGCACCTTTTTGACCATCTGGAGGATATTCCTGCCTCCCTCCGTCTCTTCGACCCGTATCACCGCAAAATAGAGGCCGCGAGCGACCTTGTTCCCGGACTGATTGATCTTGGTCCAGACGTAGGTCACGGGCCCGGCCTGGAAGGCGGGCGGGACCTCGCCGAAATTCTTCTCGAGCACGATCTCACCGGACATCGTATGCAGCTTCATCTTCACGATCGCACGGAAGGGCGCATGTATCTGGAACGTCGTCGAATCGCCCGTGACCGGGTTCGGATAGTTGAAGGTATTGTTCGTGAAGTCCTCAGCCGGCGACACCGACGCGTTGCGCACCAGCGGGATCTCGTCGATCAGCCGGTCGAGCGAAAGCGCTCCGGGGTTGAGGATATTGCCGGTGTTGTCATCGATCGCGGCCATGTCGGTCGAGCCCACGATCTTGAACTTATAGGACCCGTCTTTAAGAAGCGAGAACTTGAAGTCTGTGCCGTCCCAGGCATCGTTGATCTGCGTACGGGCCGGGCGCACGCCGACGATGCGCTTGATCAGCGACTGGGCCTCGGGCGGGGTGGGGTTGCCGGCGAGGTCGAAGGCCGTGCCTGACTTGTATATCTTGATCGCGACCTTCATGGTCTCCGACACCTGATAGGAGAGCACGGCCGGTCCGGAGTCGAGGCGCAAAGGCGTGATCGCGAGGTCGTAGATGCGCAGCGGATCGAAGGCGATGGTCAGCTGCGCCGTAGCTCCGGAGGACAAAACCGAGGCCACATCTTCGGCCACGGCCCGCACCAGGTAGAAGCCGGACGGCGGGAAGTTGCCCGTGTCGTTGCGGCCGTCCCAGACGTCGGTCTGGAGCAGGCCAGCGGGACGCACGGCGCCGGCGACGATGGTGCGGATGACCTGCGACGGGATGCTCGTATTAAGGATCTGGACCGTCACCGAGGACTGCCGGGTCAGCGCGTAATTGATCGTGAACGGATGCAGGGTGATCGTGTTGCTCGAGTTGAAGAGCTCCGGTGAATCGGGAAGCACGTTGAACTGCGTGAAGATGATCGAGCCGCGGGCCACGGTGATGTTGCCGAACACCTTGTCCGTCGCGAAATACTTGGGCGTGGTCGTGGACTGGGCCGTGAGCGTGAAGATATAGTTCCCATCCGGAACGAACAGGCCGTTGACGTCGCGTCCGTCCCAGAACTCCGAGATCTTAAGGCGTCCGGGGCGCAGGCCGCGGAAGGTCACGATGGGCTGAGCCTGAAGCCCGGCCGTTTCCACCCTCACCGTGTCCGCGACGCCAGTCGTACATGCGGCCGGCGGGGACTGCGCCGGGCAAGGAGGCCAGCTGCTGGCGGAGCCCTTGATGACCGAGCCCGGGGGATAGATGTTCCAGGCGACGAACATCGGCTGCGTGAGCTGATAGTTAAGGACGACGTTGTCCGATGCTCCGGACAGCAGCGGCGTGACCGCGACATCGGTGATCCGGAACAGGTCGACCGGGAACATCGCGGTCGTCGTGGACACCTTGCTCGGCTGCGCGGGATCGATGGCCGTGAGCTGGACGAGATAGGTGCCCGAGGAAACGATATTGCCGGCGTCATCCGTGCCGTCGGCCCAGACCTCGGCGTTCGAGAAGGCGCCGGGCCGGGTTTCCTGATTGACGATCGTCTTGATCAGGGTATTGCCGCTCGCATTGAATATCTTCATCGACACGATCGCGTCACGGGTCAGCGTATAACGGAACGTGAACGGGTTGATGCCGGCGACCGCGGGGCTCGAGCCGACCACGGTGGAGGTCGGGGAGATCTGGGTGATGCCCACGAGCCCGCGCAGGACCGGGAGGAAGCCGATCTTGGCGATCGTGGTCCACACGCGGCGGTCGAAGTTGTTGGCCCGGTACGGAGCCCCGCGCTGGGAAGGAAGGGCGGCGTAGATCAGGAAGACATAGTCGCCGTCTTCGACGAGGTTCCCCGCGGTGTCGCGGCCGTCCCAAAAGCTGATGACCTGGGATCGCAGCGTCTTGATCTCAGTGATCGACTTGATCGGAGGCACCAGGACGCCGGTCGCGCAGTCGCCGATCTTCGCGCCGAAATTCTTGACCGGATCGCCCAGGCCGACGACATCCCCGAGCACGTTCGGAACGTCGTTGATAGTGGTGCCGATGCCCGGGCAGAACTGCGTGCCGGGCGGGTAGATATTGATATAGACCGTGGCCGCCTCGGTCAGCAGGTAGGACATCACGGCCAGAGAGGTCGAGCCCCCCGTCAGGGGCTGAACGCGGATGTCGGTTATCTGCAGCGGGTCGATAGCGACCTGGCGGGTGGTCGCCAGGGAGATGTCGCCGAAGTTGTCGACGCCGACGCCGGTGTACTTCGTGAATTGGTCGACGCTGACGGCCTGGAAAACCGCGAGATAGTTGCCGGCCGCCATGATATTGCCGTTGTTGTCGCGCCCGTCCCAGGAATCGCCGTTGAGCAAGGTTCCCTGAGGCGTGCCTTCGCCGACCTTGGGCAGGCCGGGAACCACGGTGCGCAACTGGGCGAAGGGAGGCAGCGCGTCGTTGATCGAGATGTACATCGTCGCGTCCTTCGACAGACGGTACGTGAAGTTATAAGGCTGGGCCGCGACGCCGGTGATCTGGCCCACGACTGTGGGTGAGGAGCGGACGACGTGGACGTTCGTCACATCGACGGCGATCGGCTTCTGGGACACCGGGGAGCCGGCGCTGTCGAGCGCCGCGCCCGACGGATAGGCGCGGGTCGCCGTGATCGAGATGTTGCCGCTGGCGCCGACCTGGTTGGTCTTGACCGAGACGCGAAAGCCGTACTGGCCGTTGGTTTTGCCGAACTCGCCCTGGACGTTGGCCGAGCCGTCCCACATCACGCAGGCGCCGTTGATGCCGTCGCTCGGAACGGTGTCCGGGCCGCCGCCGCCGGCGGAGCCGGGAGCGTCGATGAAGAAGGTGCGCAGGGGCGGGGTCGAGGCCGGATCGAGCGGGTTCGAGCCGTCCTGGAACTTGAACAGCTCGAAGCTGATCTCGTCGAGGGCGACGGCGCCGCCGGCGCTGTTGGCGACGCCGATCTGCGTGCACATGAAAACCCGGTCGTTGCAGTAATTGTGGCCGACCGTTCCCGTCAGCAACGGCACGCCAAGCGTGTTCGCGGCGGCGGTCGGCGGAGACACGTTGCAACGCGCGGTGCCGTTCGATTCGAACTCGATGTGCGGCTCATTGGAGATGTCGCCGTCCAGCGGGCCGTGAGGCGCGCCGATGGACTGAAGCGGGCACAGGAACAGGAACGGGCCCGAGCCGTTGACCGTGCAGTTGATGGGGTTGCCGGACACGATCTGGGGCGCCACGTAGGCGGTGTTGATGAAAACCTGAACCGACTGCGCCGCGGCGCGAAGCGGGAGCAAGGAAGCGGCGAGAACGATCGCGCGCTTAAGGTTCGAGGTGCACCGGTGTTTGATCATGTTGTGGTCCAGAGTGTATCGTACGTACGTTACCTGCTGATTAAAGGAATGTTAAAAAATGGCAAAGGGTATTCTGCGTCGCAATCTCAGACGGAGAAGCGCGGACTGGGATCTGGTCGCCGAGGGGCCGACGAGCGCCCACACGCGGCGCCCGGATTCCCCCGGCAGGACGGCGAAGCCGACGGTGGCGCTATCAGGGGAAGGATGATTCTCCTTCAGCACGAAGCGTCCGCCTTCCAGCGCGTAGATCATGATGCGGTGCGACTTCGTGTCGTGCAGCCACAACCGGCCATCCACCCAGGCCAAGGCGTTGGGCACCACGTCTTCCCCTATAGGGTATGACTGGTAGGTCGCTTCATCGGCCGCGTGGCGGTAGAGCGCCCGGTTGGCCGCATCGTAGGACCAGAGGGCAGAGCCGTCGAAGGCGAGGGCCGCCGGCACCGGGCCCGGCGACGGGACCGTGGCGAGCACAGCCTCGGGGCGCGCCGCCGTGGCGCGGATCAGGCGCGCGCGCGCGGCGTCGAGCGTCCACATCCGGCCGTCGCCGAACGCCAGGGCCGTCGGACGGAATATCCCGCCGGCGGGCACGGCGACCTCACGAACGGCGCGGCGCGGATCGGCGGGATCGAGGGCGCTGAGGCGCCCCCCCCAGTCCGCGATCCAGATCAATTTACCGTCGAACGCCAGCGCGGTCGGATTGAGCGCCGTAACGGGCGCCGTCGCTTCAGCCTCGAAGCGCCATTCCGCCCCCCAATGCCAGACTGGGATGGAGATCGCGATCAAGGCCACGCCGGCGAGCGCCAGCGCGGCGGCGCGGATCTTACGGTTTCGGAGCGTCTTGGTACGGTCGGCCTCGACATTCACCTGGGCCGAAGCGGCGCGGTCGCGCTCCTCGCGGTTCTCGATCTGACGCATGCGGCTGGCGACCTGCTCGGCGGCGACGGTCGTCTCGCGGATCTTGCCCGTGAGGCTGTCCGTAAAGGTAAGGTGAGACTTCTCCTTCTCCTGCAGCTCGCCGTGCCAGGCCTCGCGCTCGCGGCGCAAGGTCTCTTCCCACTGCGCGAGCTCCTGGCGCTGGGTTTCCCAAGTGGAGCGCTCGCGGTCCCAGAGCTCGCGCCATTGCGCGCGCTCCTCTTCCCAAAGCTTCTGGAGGTCGGTGAAATGGGCCTCGACCTCGTCGGTCTTCTTGAGGGCGCGCGCGCGCTCCTCCTCGACGCGGACACGCTCATGGCGCTCGAGCAGAAGCTCGGCCAGGGTCTTCTCGAGAGCGTTCTTCGCCTCGGCGAGGCTGCCCTTGAGCGCGCTCACGGCCAGGTCGGCCTGGGCCGCTTCCTTCTGGCGGCGCTCGGCCGACGACTGGACGTCCTTCAGATCGATAAGGCCCTGCGTCTCGCGCTTGGCCCAGCGGGCTTCCGCCTCGCGTGCGTTCTCGACCTCGGCCGTGATGCGCGCCCGGGACTCCTCAAGAGCCGCCTGCATGCGGCGGCGTTCCTCACGCTCACTCTCGAGCGCGCGGGCCGCGCCCTCAAGGCGCTGCTGGGCGTCGAGAAGCTGGGCGTAGACGAGCTCGTCGCTGCCGTCGGCGCGGGTGCGAAGCTCATCGGCCTCGGCCTGCAGCGCCTCGGCGCGCGTGCGCCAGAGCTTGAGCGATTCCTCTTTCGCGGCGACCGCCTCGGTCAGCGCGGCCTCGCGGCGACGCTGCTGGGTTTTGAGCATGGCCACCGTGTCCCACGCGAGCTCCGCGCCGGCCGTCTGTGGCGCGGACGGCGGCGCCACCGCTTCGGCGGAGGCGGTCCCGAGACGCGTCCATAGACGCTCGATCTCGCGGCTCAAGTCTTCGGGAGGGAGGTTGCCCACGAGAGGGAGTATAGCGGCGCGGCCCCCGCATTTCTTTTCAGAAATATGAACGTCTTACTTGGACCTCTGGAGGCGGCGCAGCTCCTGGCTGGCGTCGCTCAGGTCCACGCCCGCGTCGCGATACTCGCGCAGGATCCGTCCGATCTGCTCGAGCAGGACGGAATCCGCGGCGCCGCCGAGCTTGGCCTTCTGATAGGAGCGCCAGTCCTCCTGGAAAAGCGAGACCCGGACCTGGTGCGCGGCGCCCTCGCGGTCGGCCTTCACCTTCTCGAAGGTCTCCGAGGCCTTCTGCTGGCGGAGCTGGAGCTCCTTGAGCCGGCGCTTGGCGTCGACCTCGGACGCCCGTTTCATCTCGACCTCGTTGCTGAGGGTCGCCATTTCCGCGCGAAGGCGATTGAGCTCCTCGGCGAGCTTCCATTGCTTGATCGAGCTCGCCTCGAGCGCCTCACCGAGCTGGCGCCGGTAGCGCAGCTCCTGGGACAGGAGCTTCTCGTACTCCCCCTCGGGATCGGCCCGGCCGAAGCGCACGGACAAGGAAAGCCCGTGGCCCAGGCGAAAGATCCCGGTGATGGGAACGGTCATCGAGTAGTCGATGCGCGCGCCCTGCGCGCGCCACCCAAGGCCCCAGTTCCAGGTATGCGTTCCCTCGCCCAGGGACATCCCAGAGCGCAGGGCGTATTGTCCCGCGCGCGCCGTCGCCCACCAGCGCTCGAAGCCAAGCGCCATCGTGTGCTCGCCTGTGCCGCTCATGGACGACTCCCGCTTCGTGAGGTCCACAGCGAGGATCACGCCGCGCACCTGCTCCGCCGCGCCGACCTTGAGCGTCAGAGGCGCCCGATCCCCCTTGAATTTCGGGCTGCCGAAATTGAGCAGCGACGCGCCGAGCGCGTAGCGGTCGGAGAAGCGATAGAGCGCGCCCATATCGAGGGCCAGATGCGATCCCGCCTTGCCGCCGGAGTCGAAGGAGGTCGAAAGAAGCTTGAAGCCGCCGCCGAAGTCCACGCCCCCGCCCTCCGTCTCCATGATGCCGCGAGTCCCGTACATGACCCCGATGGCGCGGTCGCCTCCGATCTTCTCGCGGCGGTCGTAGCGCACGTCGAAGCCGATCGCTCCGTTCACCATCTGCTGGCGCAGGGGCACGACGACGGCCGCGCGCGTCGAATCGCGGTCCGATTCGCCGGACGGGATGTGGAACTGGCGCAGATAGCTCATCGAGGTATCAACGGCCGAGGCCTGCCCGAGGGAAGCCGGGTTGTAGGCGATCACGCCGGGATCGTCGACGACCGCAGTGAAGGCCCCGCCCATCGCGACGTCGCGGGGACCGAAGCCAGCGTCCTCGTACGCGGCAAAAGAGGTCCGAGGCAGGGCCAGGGCCAATAGGACGGCGAACGCCGCACGCAGAGAGCGCATCGCGCGAATTATAGCTTTCGCACGCAAAAGATTGATTACGGGTTCATGAACGAACACATAGGGAAGGTAGGCCCCGAGATATCCCCAGCACTTTCAACGTTGGAAACGCTGGGGATAACTTTTCGGCGGAATCGCCGATTATTCGAGCCGATAATCTTCAGGGTCGAGCGCGGCCGCGGTCAGGTCCAAGGTCTCGGGCGGCCGTTCTCCGCGCGCCTCAAGGAGGCGAGCCGAGGACCAGGCGGCGAAGGCGTAGGACAGCTTCGCGTCGCGCGCGTAGCTCTCATCGCGGCGCCAGGAGTCGGAGCGGCGGAGGATCAGAGGGGCCGGCATACGCGCTTTGCCCGCGCGCTGAACGAGCCCCTCAGGCTCCAGAGTCGCGGACGGAACAACGCCGGGCGCAAGCCCGGCGACGAAGACCTCAGGGCGCCCGGCCCGCGCGGCGAGCCAGGACCGCGCGTCGGTGAGGCCGGCGCCGGCCAGGTCGAGATCGGACGTTCGCGGCGAGGTCGATTCGAGCCATCGCAGGCCGAACAGCGCGGTGTCCCCCGACACCAGCATGTTCGAGCCGGGCGGCACGGCGCGGCGAAGATTCTTCACGTAATCGTACGCGAGAAAATCGTCGCGGCGCTCAGGAACCGGGGCGCGAAGGAGAAATGCCGAGGCTGCCAGCGCCAGGCCGGCCGGAGCGTACCGCCCTAGACGGGACACGGCGGCGCCCGCGAAGACGGCTGCGGCGAGCGCCGGGAGCAGGAAGGCCGGCTCGAGAACGGAGCGCGCGACCCAATTGGCAACGTCGAAGCTCGCCATGATGATGAACAGCGGCCCGCTCAACAGCGCGGCCAGCAGAAGTCCGGCCGCGCGGTCCCGATCTTCCCACCAGGACACGTATGCGCCGCAAACGGCCGCGGCGGCGGCGGGAACGCAGACGGCGAGAGCCCAGGTCTTCAAGGACCAGCCGAAAAGCACGACGGCGCTCTCTGGCGTCAATGGGCGCGCCAGCTGAGCCGACAATGTACCCGCACCGTATTGGGAGCGGAGCAACGTCGCCATAGCGGCGCTGAGCGATCCAAGGCGCACCCACAGAAAAGCGTAAAGAGAAAGGGCGGCCAAGGCCCAGGGAACAGCGGCGGCGAGAACGCCGCTCAACGACGACCCCCAACGGCGGGATTCGGACCGCCACAGCAGGAGAAAGCCGGGAAGGAACAGAAGAAGGCTTTGGTGGTTCACCAGGCCAAGGCCGACGACGAAACCAGAAAGACGGGCGCGGCGCCAGAAGGAATCCCTCTCCCCCTCGGACAGATAGAACAGAACAGCAACGATGAATGCATGCAGAGCGTATTTTTCCTGGATCAGCGCGAACTTCCACAGGGGCGCGGAAAAAAGAAAGAGACCGGCCGAACTCAGAGCGGCCCAGGCGCCATAACGGCGGCGGACGCTCAGGAAGAGGAAGAAAACGGCGCCCGCGGCGGCGAGGCACGACAGAACGGCGAGGCGGTACGCGGGATTTCCCCACGGGAAGACCGTCAGCCAGAGATGGCCTAAAACGGAATAGAGAGGATAACCTGGTGGATGGGCGACTCCCAGCGTCAACGCGGCCGAAGCCATATCGGCGCAGTCGCGCGGAGCGATCGACGGCGAGGCGCCCGCGAGGTAAAAACAGAAGGCGGCGAGAAAGACGAGGGCGCTCACGCCCAGCTGCGCAACGGCAATGAAGGATCGCAAGGCCCGGACCAGGCCGAGCCTCCGGCGGATAATCGCCGCCAGGCCGCATGGGCGATCATGGCGGCGTTGTCGGTGCACAGCACCCGCGCGGGTAGATAAACGGCGAAGCCGCAGGCTTCGCCCCGCTCGGTCATGAGGGCGCGCAGACGCGAGTTGGCCGCGACGCCGCCGCCCAATACGATACCCCTGGCTTTGAATTTTTTCGCGGCCGCTACGGTCTTGTCGACGAGCGTCTCCGCGACGGCCTCCTGGAAGGACGCGCACAAGTCATTGAGCTCGCGGCCAGCCGGTTTGCGTCCCTTGAGCAGGTAGAGCACCGAGGTCTTGAGGCCGGAGAACGAGAAATCCCATGTGCCCGGCATCATCGGCCGAGGGAAAGCGACGGCGGAGCGGTTGCCCTTCGCAGCGCGCTTGTCGATCTCCGGTCCGCCCGGATAGCCGAGGCCGAACAGCCGCGCGACCTTGTCATAGGCCTCGCCCGCCGCGTCATCCCGCGTGCGGCCGAGCACCCGGTATCTCCCGGGGGCCTTCGCCAGCACGAGATCGGTGTGCCCTCCCGAAACGACGAGCGCCATCACCGGCCAGCGCAGCTTATGCTCGAGCTCAGCAGCGAGGATGTGGCCCTCAAGGTGATTGACGCCGACGGCGGGGACCTTCATCAGGCGCGCGAGCGTTTGCGCCGCGACCTTGCCGATCAGCAGAGGCCCCATGAGCCCCGGGCCTCGCGTGTAGGCGATCGCGTCGATCTTCCCCCGTCCGGCGTCCTTCAGGGCGCGGGCGACCGCGGGCATCAGGTTGTCGAGATGCGCGCGCGCCGCGAGCTCAGGAACGACGCCACGATAGGGGGCATGCAGAGCCGTCTGAGAGGACACGATATTCGAGCGCAGGCGCCCGTTCTCGACCACGGCGGCCGAGGTGTCGTCGCAGGAGGTCTCCAGGCCCAGGATCCTCATCAGTCCCGCTTGAGCGTTCCAAGCACCTCTCGAGCCTTGAGCAGCTCCACGGCGCGGTCGAGCGCCTCGTCGCGCACCATCTCCTCGGCCTTCACCACGGAGTGGGGCTTCTTGTCCTTGGCGTAGATCAGCTCCCATTGCGCGTAGAGCTTGGCCTCGGCCTCGGGGGTGACGGGCACGACGATGTCGGGCGTGATGCCCCCCGTCTTTGATTTTTCATCGCGGTGTATCGAGCGGCCCGCTGGCGTGTAGTAGCGCGCCACGGTCAGGCGCAGGCCCGAGCCGTCGGGCAGAGGGATCAGCGACTGCACGCTCGCCTTGCCGAAGCTGCGCTCGCCGACGACGACCGCGCGCTTGTGATCCTGCATGGCGCCCGCGACGATCTCGGACGCCGACGCCGAGCCGCCGTTGATGAGCACGACGAGCGGCAGGGCCGGATACGGAGCCTTCACGCCCGCGGTGAAATCCTGGCGGCTGTCGGCCCTGCGTCCCTGCGTGTACACGATGAGCTTTCCTTCGCCGAGGAAGGTCGACGCGACCTCGACGCCCGCGGAGAGAAGGCCGCCCGGATTATTGCGCAGGTCGAGGATGAGGCTCGTCGCGCCGTCCTTCTTGAGCTTTTTAAGCGCCTCCGAGGCGTCGTCGGCGGTCTTGGCGCTGAACTCGGCGATGCGCAGGTAGCCGACCCCGCCGTCGAGCTTCATCGAGAGCGTGGACTCGATCTTCACGAGCTCTCGGGTGATATCAACGACCACGGTCTTCCAGCTGCCCTCGGCGCCGTCATCCGGCCCGCGCTCGAGCTTGAGCTTGACCTTGGTGCCGGGCGAACCGCGCAAGGTGCGCAGGGCGTCGGACATATTCATGTCCTTGGTCGGCGCGCCGTCGATCTCGACGACACGATCATTGGGAAGGACGCCCAGCCGATAGGCCGGGGAGCCCGGCATCGGCGTCTGCACGGTCAGCCAATCGTCCTTGAGCGTCAGGCGCAGGCCCACGCCGCCGAACTGGCCTTCCGTCTCGGTCTTCATCTCGCGATGGATCTCCGGCTCCATGAACTGTGAATAGGGATCAAGGGTGCGAACCATGCCGGACGCGGCGCCGTAGATCAGCTTCTGGGCCTCGGGCTCGTCGACGTAGTTGTCCGAGACGAAGCCGAGAACGTCCACGAGGAGCTTGAGCTGCTCGTAGGTCTTGTCCGCGCTGGCCGCGTATGCGGGGCGGGAGGCGAGGGCGCCGATGACGGCCGCCGCGATCAAAATGCGCTTCATGTCCATTCTCCTCGATTACTTCCTTTCCAGCCATTCCGCCGGATCGAGCGCGTCGCTGCCGCGCCGGATCTCAAGATACACCTGCTCGCCGGCGGTCGCGAGCTTCTCCTTCGCCCGCACGGCGTCGCCCTTTTCCTTGACGATCTCGGCGAGCTCGCCGTACACGCTGAAGAACCCGCCGCCGTGATCGACGATCACGACCTTCCCGTAAGAGCGGAACGGGCCCGAAAAGATCACGCTCCCCGGGGCGATCGCCCCGACGGCGGCCCCGGAGGCCGACGCGAAGACGACGCCCTGCCGCACGGTCCAGGTGCCGAGCTCCTGATCGCGCTCGCGGCCGAACGGACGCAGGACCTTGCCTTCGACGGGCCAGGGCAGGGAGTGCGCCGGCCGCTCCAGCCGGGCCACCGGCCCGGGCTTGCGGTACTGCCCCTTGCCGAGCTTATCGATGAAGGAGGACATGGCCTTCGCCGTATCCTCAAGCTCCTTGGCTCGCCGCGCGGCGGCGGCGACCTTCACCTGGATCTGCCCGAGGGCGGCCTTCTTCTCCTCCTGCTCTCGCAGGCCCCGCTCGCGCTCGCTCTGGATGCGCCGGCGGCTTTCATCGAGATCACGCGAGCGGCGGCCGCTTTCCGCCGCGTCTACCTCCGTTTTGAGACGGAAGCCCTGAAGGCTGCGCAGATGATCCGCCTTTTCGACGATCGCGCCGCGCCGGAATGCCTCAGCCCAAAGCTCACGCGTGCCGTAGGACTCCGAGCGCACGGCCGAGACGGCGACGTGGCGGCCGGCTTCGGAGGCGAGCGCCGCCGACCAGAATCCGGCCACGCTCTTGGCTGCGTCAAGGCGGGATTTGAGGCCCGCGCGCCGGGCCTCAGCGCGACGGATGTCGGACTGGAGCCCTTCGACGCGCTTGCGCGACTGCGCGTCGCGGCTCTCGAGGCCTTTGACGTCGGCGCCGAGCTCCTTTTCTTCGTCGCGCAGCTCCGAGAGCTCCCGCAAGGTCTGCTTGAGCTCGACCTGAATGCGCGAAAGCTCCTTGCGCTTGGCCTTCAGCTGGGCGGCGGCCGGAGCCGCGCTCAGCGCGAGCAGGCCGGCGAGGATCAGGACTCGGCGCGCCATGGCGACAAGGCCCATCCAAGTGTCGCGCACGCCGCGAGCAAGGCGAGCTGCGCGAAGGGCTGCGGCCACGCCCAGAGCAGTTCCTCGCGGCGCAGAGGCAAGCAGATCGCGATCGCGAGCAAGGCCCCCGCGGCGCCTCCGGCCGTCGCCCACAGGACCGGCTCGCGGCGCCCGGCGCCGCCGGCGCGCACGGACGAGCTCAGGGCGCCCAGCGCGAGGCCGGTGAAAAGGCACAGGAGCGTGCTCAGCGTCATGCGCAGAAAATAAGTGTAAAAACGCAGGCGCAGGATGACCTGGACCTGCCCCTGCTTGTAGCGAACGTCTGACCAGTCGGCCAGGCGCTGGGCGCCGTCGACCCACGCGCTGAGATGGGTCAACGCCTCGGGCGTGGGCCTGACCTCGAAGGCCGCAGGCAGGGGATTGTCGCCCACGAGCGCCACCGATTCGGCGAGCTCGGGATCATCGCGCTTGAGCGCGGCCAGGGCCTCGTCCGCCGATATGAAGCGCACATCCGCGACCTCGGGAGCCGCTCGGAGCTTTTCCTCCAAAACCTTCACACGGGCTTCCCCTAGAGACGCGCGCGTGAACAGCACCACGCGGAAATCGTCGCGCAGGGAGCTCTCCAGGCGCGTGCAGTGACGCTCGGCAAGCAGGAGAGTCTCCCCCGCGAGTCCGGCGGCCGCCGCGAGCGCGAACAACGACGCCAACCTTACCTTGGCACTGCCTTCGGCAGTCATATATCTCGCGATTCTACGAAATGCGAGGGCGCAAAAGGTATCAGCGGTAGGGGACGAACACGGCCAACCCGCTCTTGATGGCCCCGCCCACGGTGGGAAGAGCGAGGAGGGCGGTGAGCAGGACCAGCCAGAGGCCGCGCGCCCTGACGAACTGAAGGAAGCCTTCCTTCTTGGCCGGAGCGGCCGGAGCGGCGGGCGTGGCGGAAGGCGCGGCAGAGGTCAAGGTGGAGCTGATCTTGATGATGCCGGGAAGCCCCAGCGCACGCGACAGCTGGGACACCGGCATCGTCCCGGACACGAGCGCGGTCGAGCCGCCACCCGGAAGGGTCTCGACGCCGTACACGCGATCGAGCTTGAAGCCGGTTGCGGCGGTCAGCTCTCTCACGCTCGCCGCGATCGATTCCTGGGTGAAGGCGGTATCGGTCACGCGAAGCGTCAAAAGATAATCGCCGGTGATGCGGCTGTCCGCCGCCGGGCGCGAGCCGCGCTCGACCTCGACGCGCTTGACGCCCGGCCGCGCGATCGCGTCGCCGAGACGGGAGGCCGGAAGCCAACCGCTGATCCGCACCAAGCCCGCCGCGCCCGGCATGGGCTGAAAGCGGGCATCGGGGCGGAAGGCCGCGGCTGCGCCGAGCCCGGCCACCGCGTCGCGCAAAGCGCCGGCTTCCTGAGAATCCAGCTCAAGCGAGACGAACAGCATGCCTTCGCCCGTCGAGGCGGACTGGGCCGGATCGGTCAAGGGCAACGCCTTAGGGTCGTCGAGGCCCGGGCGCCGGGGAGCGGGCGCGGCGCCGAACAGGCGCGCCTCGTAGTCGCGGCGCGCGTCCTCGCTGGCCGAGTCAAGAGCTCCGTTCTCGACGTCCGCGCCGGGAACAGGAGCGACGGGCGGCGCGGAGGGGATCAGCGTCTTCTGCGCCGACGGCTCGGCCTTCGCAACGGCGGGAGTGAACGGACGGGGACGCGGGCGGGAAGGCGTCACCGCGGCGGGCTTGACCTCGGGCGTCACCTTGGCGGGGACCCGGGGGCTTTCGGGCTTAAGATCGGCGGGGCGCTCAGGCTTGGTCTCGAAATACTGGCCGACGGCCGCGTCGGGGTGCTTGTAGCCGTTGCCGTCGCCGAACGACTTATTAGAGAAGGGAGAGGTCTTCGCGGGGGCCGCGTACGCCGTCGAGAAAGCAACGACCGTCACGACGAGAGCCGGGATCAGTTGTCTCACGACCTGATTCTAGCACGAGGCGGATTCTAGGTCAATAGACCTGTACGAGTAGGCCCAAGGACCCACGCTTCCATCCGGGCCCTAAAGCCCGCCAGGGCGAGGCCGAGCGCCGCGCCGATCGCGCAGGCCGCGGCGCCGTGGGCGACGGCGAGCGCCGCCGGCGCGCCGCCCGCGCCAATCGCGGCCACCGCTCCCGCGGGCGCCAGCAGGCCGAGGGTCAGCCAGCCGCGCGGATCCCCGAGAAGCTTCGGGACGCAGGTCGAGCAGCCGTCCGCAGCCGCCTTCTCGCGCTTGCCGATGAGGATCAGGGCGAGTACCATGCTCGGCGTGCCGATGAGGATCTCTCTCCAGCGCCACGGCCACCACCACAGCATGTCGGCCGCCATGGAGAACCGGTCCACCGACTCCCATATCCCGGCCGCACGCAAGGCCGCCCGCGGCGCCAGCAGCCCGAACAGCGCGAGAGCCAGCACGAGCCCGGCGGCGAGATCGCGCATGCGCAGCGGGGCGCGCCAGCGCGCGCGCACGGCGGGGCCTTCGGAAGCGAACAGCGCCGCCGCGCCCACGATCATCGGCGCGGACAGGGTCCACACGGTCCAGGCGCGCGCCAGCGCCTCACGGCTCTCCGGCGCGACCATCGCGGCGGCGAGCAGGCCCGCGGCCGAGGCGACGGCCCACACCGCGGAGAGGCCGGCCAAGGTCTCGGGCACGGGTGCCGCGATCGAGGCTCGCGCCGCGACCCAGACGCGGACCGTCCGCTCCGCGCCCAGCCCGGCCCTCGCGGCCAGGAGCGGGCCCAGAAGGCCGATCGCGTAGAAGAGGAAGAGTCGCGCCGCGCGCTCGGTGCGCGGCCGGGACCGGTCGCCTGACGGGTCCACGGGAAGCACGCCCGGCAGGCCCGCGCTCTTGACGGTCTTCAGCGCCGCGCGCAGCCGTTCGAGGTTCTCATCGAGACCGGCGCCGGAAGAAGGGCGAAGCAGGAGCAGCCGCATCGCGCGTCCGTTCACGGCGCGCAAAAATTCCGGCGGACGCGCGGCGGCGGGCAAGGACCGGATCCAGAGCTTGTGCCCGGCGACGGACGCCCAGGAGCCCGTCGAGGCCGCGACCGGGATCAGGCCCGCCGCGGAGACGACCGCGACGGTCTCCGGATCGAAGCCCGTCGGCACGCGCGCGAGATCGACGCCCGGCGGAAGCTCGAGAGTCCGCCCGCTCCCGGTGGAAACATCGATGCCGTGCGCGGCCAGGGCGCCCGAGAGCCGCGCCAGCGCCTTCGCGTCCTTGGCCCACAGCGAATCAGGCTTCGGGCCGGCGCTCGCCGCGACAAGGCCGAGAACGCGCCACTTCTCAACCTCCGCGCGGGAAAAATGAAGGACCTCGCCGCGCGCCGCAAGGTCGGCCGCGGTCTCCTCACGCAGCACCACGGCCGCCACGCCCATGGCCTTCAGCTGCTCCCACAGCTCCGGGGTGGAGGCCGCCGCGCGCCCGGTCAGCGCGGCGAAGGCGTCGGCCTCGACCGCGGGCAGGACCGCGCGCGAGCCGGTCGTCCGCGTCCCCCACACCACGGCCGCCGAGACAGCGGCCAGCATGATGAGGAGCGCGCGCTGCGGGCCCGGCGCCCTCATCGGGGCACGGCCTCGCGGAAAACGTCCAGGTACAGCTCCACCGAGCGGTCCCAGGAAAAATCACCCGCCATGCCGGCGCTCACGCGCGCGCTCCACCCTGGCGCGCCGAACGCGGCGATCGCCCGGTCGAGCGACCGGGCCAGGTCCTCGCCGTCGCCGGGCCTGCTGAGAAAGCCGTTGGCCGGACGCCCGTCGAGCGACTCCTCGAACACCGTGTCGTGCAAGCCGCCGGTCGCGGAGGCCACGGGCACCGCGCCGTAGCGCATGGAGATCATCTGCCCGAGGCCGCAGGGCTCGAAGCGCGACGGCATCAGGAAAAGATCGGACGCCGCATAGACGCGGTGCGCGAAGGGCTCGTCGAACGAACGATGGAAGTGCACCGAGCCCGCGTGACGGCGCTCGAGGGCCGCGAACATCTCGGTCAGCGCCGGATCGCCGGTGCCGAGCAACACGAGCTGGCAGCGATCAAGACGCGGCTCGAGCGCCGCGAGCGCGATGTCGAGCCCCTTCTGATAGTCGAGCCGGGACACCACGCCGATCAGCGGGCGGTCGCCGCGGACCTCGAGCCCGCACTCGCGCTGGAGCGCCTCCTTGCACGCGGCCTTCCCGGCGGCGGCGTCCTTGGGCGTGTAGCGGCGCGGCAGCGCCGCGTCGCGCGACGGGTCCCAGACCTCAAGGTCGATGCCGTTGAGGATGCCGGTGATATCCTTCGAGCGGCGCCGCAGCAGCCCCTCGAGCCCGAAGCCGCGGTCCGCGGACTCCTGTATCTCGCGCGCGTAGGCGGCGCTCACGGTCGTGAGCTTGTCGGCGTGCACGATCCCGCCCTTGAGATAGCTGACCTTTCCGTAATACTCGAGGCCGTCGGACGAAAAATCCTCGGCGTCGAAGCCGGCCGCCTCGAGCGCGGCGCGCGGGAAATTCCCCTGATACGCCATGTTGTGGATCGTGAAGACGCAGCCGGTGCCCGCGAAATGCGGATCGTTTTGATAGTGGCGCTTCAGATGCGCCGCGACGAGGCCGGTCTGCCAGTCGTGGATGTGGATCACGTCGGGCTTGAAGCCGATCGCCTTCGCGCCCTCGAGCACCGCGCGCGAGAACAGCGCGAAGCGGCGGTCGTTGTCTTCGTGATCCTTGCCCTCGTTACCGTACAGGCCCTCGCGGTCGAAGTACGGCGGATAGTCCACGAAGTACACGGACACGCCGCGGCGATGCAGGAAGCTCAGCCCCACGTCCATCGTCGTGCCGGCGAGCGGAACCTTGAGCGGATGGGCGATGCCCCCCTCGAGCGACGCGGCGCGGATCGAGCGATACTTGGGCAGGAACAGGCACACGTCGTGGCCGAGAGCGCCTAGCCTCTGCGTGAGGGCCCCGACCACGTCCGCGAGCCCCCCGGTCTTGCAGAAGGGGACCGCTTCGCTGGCCGCGACGAGGATCTTCACACTACTTGGGCCAGAGGCCCTCTTTCTCGTCTTCCGGCTTCCGATTCGCCTCCGGCGAATCCGTCGGGTCCGAGGGGTGCTCGGACAAGGCCTCCGCGATCACGGCCTCCTCGGCCTGGTCCCCGACGGACTCGGGAGCGCGTACGAACCCGACGGGCTGCTCCGCGAGCGACGCCGAAGCGTCGGCCGGGGCGAAGCGGTCGAGAGGCGGAAGGTCCTCGAGGCTGCGCAGGCCGAAGTGGCGCAGGAACTCCATCGTGGTGCCGTACATGAGCGGGCGCCCGACGGTTTCCCTACGGCCGACGACCTTGATCAGGCGCTTCTCGAGCAAGGTCTCAAGCGCGGCGATGACCTCGACGCCGCGGATCTCTTCAACTTCCGCGCGGGTCAACGGTTGTTTGTATGAAATAATCGATAGGGTCTCCTGCGCGGCCGTGGACAGCCGCATCGTGGCGCGGTCGCTGAAGAGCTTGCGCATGTACGGCGCCAGCTCGGGGCGCGTGGCCATCTGCCAGCCCTCGGCGACGGCGATCAGGCGGTAGCCGAGGTTGCGGTCCTCGAGCTCGCGGCGAAGCTCCTCGACGGCGGCCACGATGCGGTCCTGGTCGCGCACGTTGACGAGCTTGCACAGCTCGCCGGCCGACAGGGGCCGGTCGGTGATGAACAGAAGGCCCTCGAGCGCGCGGCGCAGCAGCGCGGGGTCGTTGGCGGGCGACGGGGCGGGGGTGTGCCCGAGGGACTCGATCGTCGCTTCGGCGGACTCGGCGGACTCGGCGGGGGCCTCCGCCGCGGCGACGGAGGTTTCGGCATGATCCGTCTCGGTCGGATCGATCGGCGCGGACTCGTCGTTCTCGGCTTCAGGGCTGGACATCGGTCTCTCCTGGTTCATTCGGCGTGTCTTGCGCCTGCGGCGGATCGAGGGGCGCGGGCTCGACGGCGGGGATCTCGGCGACGGGGATCTCGGCAACGGGCACCTGCGCGATGAGGACATCCGCGGCAGGGGTCTCCTCGACCGCGTTCTCGTCCTTCTTGAAGATGCTGATCTTTCCGAAGTTGGCGTCCTGACGGATGAAGATCTTCTGCAGCTTGGTCAGCTCGAGCATCGCCAGGAAGCAGGCGATGATGCCGCGCCGCTTGCGCTCGTCGGCGAACAGGTCCTCCCACGGGATCATCGGCCGCTCGGAGAGCAGGAACATGATCTTTTCCATCTTCTCCTCGATCGGGAACTCTTCCCCCTCGACGGCCTGCGAATCGTCCTCGGCGCCCTGGAGGATGACCTGAAGGTGGGCCATGAGGTCGAAGAGCGAGATGTTGGGAGACTTATCGGCCTCCTCGAAATGCGGCGCGCCGCGGTAGAAGACGCCTTCCATCTCGCTGGCGCGGTCCGCGAGGAACTTCGAGGCCTCTTTGAACTTCTGGTATTCGATCAGCTTCTGCGCCAGCTCCGCCGCCGGGTTGGGGCCCTCGTCGCCCTCGAGGTTCTGCTCGCTGGGCAGGAGCGAACGTGACTTGACCGCCATGAGGGTCGCCGCCATCACCAGGAAATCGCCCGCGACGTCGAGGTCCATGTCCTTCATCAGCTCGAGATAGGAGAGGTACTCCTTCGTGATCTGCGCGATCGGGATGTTGTTGATGTCGAGGTCGTTCTTCTTGACCAGGAAGAGCAGAAGGTCGAGCGGACCCTCGAACAGCTCGAGCGAAACCTCGTAGGCCTTCTCGGTCATTTAGCGGAGCCTCATCGCACGGCGGACTTCTTCCATCGTCTTCTGCGCGACGGCGCGAGCCTTCACGGCGCCGTCGGCGAGGATGGCGTCGACTTGAGAGGCCGAGAGCGCCTCACGGCGCTTGCGGAACTCGTCGTACGGGCCCGACATCTCGGCCAGCAGATCCTTTTTGCATGCGCCGCAGCCGAGCTGGCCGGCGCGGCACTCGTCGCCGCGCCTGGCGACGAACGCGGCGTCGGCGTAGAGCTTGTGCATCGAATACACCGAGCAGCCCGGCGGGTTCTCCGCGCACGGCTCGGGATGGCCCGGGTCCGTCGCGGCCGCGCGCGTCGGGTCGGTGTACATGCTCTTGATCTTCTTCTCGAGCGACGCGGCGGTCTCGTAGATGTCGACCGCGTTGTTGTACGACTTCGACATCTTGCGCGAATCGGTGCCGGGGACCTTCGGCGTCGGGGTCAGCAGAGGCTGAGGCTCGGCGAAGACCTCGCCGAACACATGGTTGAACTTCCGCGCGATCTCGCGGGACAGCTCGACGTGAGGAAGCTGATCCTGGCCGACGGGGACCTTGGTGCCGTGGTAGAGAAGGATGTCGGCGGTCTGAAGCACGGGATAGCCGAGGAAGCCGTAGGTGCGCAGCTCCTGATGGGCGGACGGCGTGCCCTTGGCGGCGACCGCCGCCACGGCCTTGCCGGCGCCCGCGGAGACCTGCTCATGCTTGGTCTTCGCCAGCTCCTGAAGCTGCTCCTTCCAGGTCGGATTGTTCTCCAGCCACGACAAGGGCGTCACCATTCCCAGCATCAAGGACAGCTCGGCGTGCTCAGGCACGTCGGACTGCTTGAAGATCACGCACTTGGCGGGATCGAGCCCGGCCGCGAGCCAGTCGAGGACCATCTCCCGGCAGTTCTCCTGGAGCTTGGAGGTATCGTCATAGCCGGTCGTCAGCATGTGCCAGTCGACGACCGAGAAAAAGCAGGGGTATTGGGATTGCAGGGCGACCCAATTCTTCAGCGCCCCCCAGTAGTTTCCCAGGTGGAGGCGACCGGTGGGCCGCATGCCGGAAAAGACGACATCCGCGCGCTTCATTCCGTCGGGATTCTAGCGTTTCCCGACGAGTAATTCCAGAGAATTATAAGGAAGGCTGGGGCTTGGTACGGAAGGCGAGCACGCCCCACACCAGGACCGCGGCGTAGAGCTTGAAGTAGCCCGCGAACAGCGCCCAGTGCCCCATGCCCATGGTCTCGGCGACCGCCTTCGTCGAATTGAGCACGGACATGACGACGATCGCCGCGCGCAGGCCCATGGGGATGTCCGACTCGAGCGCCGCCAGCGCCGATGGGATCAGAATAAAGTAGCCATAATCCTTGAAGCGCGGCGCCAGCAACGCGTACGCTGCGCACGCGAGAAGCACGGTCGCCTTTCTCTTGGCGTTCTCATCCTGTGCGGCGGACCATATGCGCCGCAGCGCTGCGCCGGTCATGGCCGCGACGAAAAGCGCCCAGGGAATGAACAGCCGCCGCGACCAGACGGCCGCGAGAGTCCGATCCTTCCACGCGGTCTCCAGTATGTGCTGAAGAAAGCCCAGGACGGCGCAATTGTTGGGCCCCCGCTCGAAACGCCAGCCATTCTGCGTGTCGGCCAAACGGTCGCGATACGATAGAAGCAGGCCCGGGTGAAACGCCTCGTTGAGCCCGAACAGCAGGACGAAGGCCGTCCCGCCGACGATGAAGTAGCGCCAGGCTGGACGCGGGCGCAACAGGGCGAGGACGAAGAAGGCCGCGGGCTGGAGCTTGAGCATGGCCGCCACGGCGATGGCCAGGACGAAAGGGAGATCCCGCCCCGCCGCGAACAAAGCGAACGCGCTCCAGATCAGCAGCAGCTCGAACATCGCGCCGTTGCCGCAGTGCAGCACGACGAACAGCGGTCCGCCGAAGCCGACCAAAGCGAAGAGCAGTCGCGCGGCGTCCAGCCCCGGGCCCAGGAAGTAACGCCGCCAGATCCAGAGTTGGCACAAAAAGAAGAGGACTTGAACGGCGTTCCACACGCGAACCCCCAGCTGAGGGCTCCTGTCCAGCAGCGCGGTCACCGGGCGGTAGAGATCGATGGCCAGAGGTGGATACATGCAGGGATAGGCCTCGTCTTCGACGATCACGTTGCGCGCGTACGGATTGCCGCCGGCGCGCAGTTCCCGCGCGCAGGCCGCGTAGATTTGAAGGTCCCAGACGCGCCCCGGCTTCCAGATGAAGGCCGCGGCCACGGCCAGGCCGGCGGCCAGAAGCAGCGCTCCCCGCCGGTTCATAACGGCTGCGCCGCCAGCCACGCCCGCGCCGCGGCGCGGGTCTTCAGCGCGCCGAGTCGCTGCAGGCGAGCGGCTTCGTCGAGCAGAGCATGGAACGCGGGGCCGGGCTTGAGCCCAAGTGCGATCAGGTCGGCCCCCGTCAGGAAGCAGGGCTTCAAGGCGGCGGGCGGAAGCTTGGGCAGGAGGCGGCGCGCGGCCGCGATCACGAGGGGCTCCGGCGCCGTGCGCGGAGACTTGCTCGAGAAAGCGAGCGCCAGCGCCTCGTGCAAGAGGGTGCGCAGGTGATGCGCGTGCGGGAAGGCGTCCACGAACTCGCTTCCCTTCTTCGGCCCGAGCGCCAGCGCGAGCGCCGCCAAACGCGGCTCAACTCCGGCCGGCAGGACGAGCTTGCCCGGGAATTCGGGATGAAGCAGCGCCAGGTAGCCCCAGCCCTGAAGCAAAGCGAACGCCGGGCGCGGATCCTTCTCGCCCAGCAGGCAGACAAGCTCGTGCAGCAAGCGATGCGGCGAGAGCTTCCTGGCGTGGCCGGCGGCCAGCGCGTCCTTGGCCTCATCGATCATGCCGGGAGCGGGACGAAGCTTGAGCCGGCCAAGGAAGCGCGCCGCGCGGAACACCCGCGTCGGGTCGTCGCGGAAGCTCGCGGGATGCAGTACGCGCAGGACCCGGTCCTTGAGATCGCGAAGCCCTCCATAGGGGTCGGTCAAGGCGTGAGAGCCGTCGTCGAGGCGCACGGCCAGCGCGTTGATCGTGAAGTCGCGCCGGAACAGGTCGCGCTCGATGGGAACGCGGACCGCGTCGACGACGGGCAGGCAGGCCGGCTCGGGATAGGTCTCAGCGCGCGTGGTCGCGACGTCGACGCGGAACTTCCCCTTCGAAACGACGCGGCGCGTGCCGAAGCGACCGAAGGCCTCCACGGTCCCACCGAGCAGGCGGGCCGCCGCGGCGGCGACGGGGTCCGGATCGCCGGCGACGGTCAGGTCGAGATCGAAGTTCGGACGGCGCAGGAGCCAGTCGCGCACGGGGCCGCCGACGGCGTACAGCGGAGTGCCGTGGGCGCGCGCCGTCTCGGCGAGCGGACGCAGTATTCTCGCCGCAGCGGCAGGAACGACGATCCGGCGCTCGCTCAATCCGCCGCCATCGCGGCGGGAGGCAGCACCGCGGCCGCGTCTTTCTCGAGCTTCACGAGATAGTCGGACCAGGTCGTGAGGCGGTCGTTGGCCGCCACGACCTTCCGCAGGCCGGCGATGACGGAGTCGCGCGTCGGGGTCTTGCCCACGTACGGGAGCCATGACGGGGCGCCGTGCGCGCGCGCCCACGCGGGGCTCGCCTTATATAAAGACAATTCGAGGTCCTTCGCAAAAAATGCCATGACATCACGTTCGTCGCGACGCCAGTCCTCCTGCTCGAGGAGTTGGGCGAGGCCCTCGGGGCCGAAGAACACCTCCGGCTCGTGGCCGACCGGCAGATGGTCGCCGAGCGCCGAACGCATCGCGGCGAAGTCGGCGGTCATCTTATCGCGCCACTTCTTTTCTTCTGTTTTGTATGAGAGCGGGAAGATGAAGGCGAGGATCTCATCGTCGGGCTCGTAATAGATCCACGCCGCCTCGGGCACGAAGGCCGCGCCGCACGATGGGCAGAGAAGGAGGTTGCACTCCATGGCCTTGGCCTGGTCGCGCAGCAACGCATCTTTCCCGCCGTGCACGAAGCTCCAGATCGGCGCCTCGAATCCGTCCGTGCACGATGGACAGTTCGCCTCGATCGTCCCTTGAAATGACATGCGCAGATTATAGCTAACGCACCGCGTCTAAGGTATCAGGCCCATACATTCGTTGAATTCATGCAGGGGGGCGGCGAGTCGATGTCCGGCGGGGCGTGGGGTTGACGCGACCATGTCCGTCGTTGTCGCGTCTACCCCGGAGCGCGGTCGATCCGCGCGTCCCCGACGGACATCGACTCGCCGCCCCCGCCCACATGAGAATTGCGCGAATGTATAAGCCTGACACCGGCATCAGCGCGTCAGTCGGCGGAAGTACTCTTTGATCGCGGAGTCATGCGCCGCGGGACGCGGCTCGCGCAGCGAACGCTCGAGCTCGTCGCGCAGCTCGCGCGGCGGCCGGTAGTCGTCGGCGGAGGGCAGGCGCACGCGGCCCGTCGCTTTTCCGCGCGACCCGCGCGGCGCGCCGCGCACGATGCTTCCGGGCATCTCGAACGGCCGGCTCATCGCCTCGCCCATGCCCGAGGAGCCGGATTCGCCGCCGCCCTGGCCGCCGGAGGAGTCCTTGTCGCCGTCCTGCAGTATGGTGAGCGCGGCCTCGCCGCGGCGCAGGCCCTCGGCCGCGTCGCCGAGCCGAAGGGACTTCTCGCCCGCCTCCTGCTCGGAGATCGCGTCATCGATGCGGCGGATCGGGCCGCCGGGCATGAAGCCGAGGAGGCCGGCCGCGTCGGAGACTTCGCGGCGCAGCTTCCCGGCCGCGTCGCGAGCGACGGCCTGCGCGTCAGCCGCCTCGCGCGTCGAGGCCGGATCGAGGGCGGAACGGTCGACGCCGCGCTCGAGGGCCGCCGCGGCGGCGTCGAGGGCCTTCGCGGCCGCCTCATGCGCCGCGGAACGGGGACGGTCGGAGAGAGAATCCTGACGGGACTGCCCGGCGGCGGCGCGCATGAGCCGGACCGCCTCGTCGGCCCTGCCCGCCTTGAGGCTCTCCCGCGCCGCGCGCGCCGCGCGTCCGGCTCCTTCGGAAGGCGCCGAGGACAGGACGGAGTCGATCGCGTCCTGCGTGCGGATGATCATCTCCTTCTGCGCGCGCACCGTCTCCGCCAGGCGCGCGTTCTCGCGCAGGCGCGCGGACTCGACGGCCTTCTCCTGCCGCGCGACCGCTTCGCGCCACGCCTGGGCCACTTTTCCGGCCACTTCCTTGGCGCGGCCCGCCTGGGATTGGGCGGTGCGCTTGCCCGACTCGCGCAGGCCCTTGGAGACGCGGGAGAGCTTCTCCGCGAGATCCTTCGCCGCTTTCGCCGCGCCCGCGGCGTCGCCGTTCTGCAGGGCGCGGCGCAGCGCGCTCGCGGCCTCGCGCGCGCCGCCGAGCGGCAGCTCACGGACCTGGCTCGTTTCCGCCGCCGCCTCGGGAAGCGCGTCGATGGATTTGCGCAGCTCCTCGAGCGCCGCCTCCACGGAGGACAGCGCCTTCTGGAGCTCGCCCGCTTCGGCCGGCGTAAGCTTGCCCTTCAGCCGCTCGATGGACTCTCCCATCTCGCGGCCCTCCCGTTCCGCGTCGAAGGCGCGGTCGGCCATGTCCTGGGCGTTCTGCACGCTCGAGCCCGCGCGCAGGGCCGAGGAGGCGGCGCGGGCCTGCTCGGCCAGCGCCGTCTGCTCGCGCGCGGCTCTCGGGAGATCGCCCTCCTTCAGCGCCGCCTCGGCCTTCGGCAGGCCTTCCATGCCGGCCGCGGCCAGGCTCTCGGCGGCGGCCGCGGCCTGATCGGCGAGGCCGGGGTTGGCGCGGGGATCATCGCGCATGGATTCATTCCAGGCCATGAGCGCGCCCGCGGCGGTCGACCAAAGCCCGGCGACAGGCTTTGCGGCCTCTCGCGCCGCTTCCTCGTTTCCGGTGGAGGCGGCTTTCGCGGCCGCCTCGGCCGCCGCGGCCGCGCGGTCGAGTGCGGCCAGCGCCTTCTCGCGCGCCGCGATGGACTCGGTGTGCGCCGCGTCGACATCGACGACCTCGACCGAGCCCTTCTCGGAACGCGCGGATTGAGGCGGAGACGCGTCGTCGGACGCCTCGAGCCAGAACTCGACGACGCTTCCCGGGGCGTACGCATGCAACGCCAGAGACGCGTCGCCGAGCGTCTCGGCTGAACCTCGCTCGAAGGGCAGGGCGCGGCGGACGTCCCCCTTCGGCGCATGGATCACGAGCTCGAGGCGCGTCAGCGCGCCGTCGTCGCGCGCGGAGTACGCGATCGTCACCGTGTCGCGGGGCCCGGCCTGAAGCGGAACCTGAGGCGACAGAAGCTCGACGGACGGCTTGGCGTCGCCGAGCACCGCCAGCGCATACGCAGGCGGAGAAGGATCGCGCCGCGCGTCCGCCGCGACCAGGACGAGCGTCAGCGTCGCGTCCTCCTGAGCCAGGAATCCCGCCGACCAGGAGCCGTCGCTGCCTTCGCGCATCGGGATCGGCGCGGGCAAGGCCGACGATCTCAATGCGGCCGAGGCGAGCGGGGCGTCGGCGTCGCCGCGCACCGTCACCCAGTCGCCGCGCCGCGCGCGCACCGGGGCATCCTCCCCGAGCACGAAGATCCGGGCGCCGCGCGTGCCGTTGACGATCGCCTTGGCGCCCTTGAGACGGGGAGCCGGCACCGCCCGAAGCCGCCGAGGGCTCGTGACGAGGTCCCGCCGGCGCGCGCGATAGTCGAGCGTCCCGGCCAAGGCGCCCGTCTCAAAGGTAGCGGAGACGGCGTCCACGGCGTCCCACGCCGTCGCGCGCCACGCGCCGCCCTCGCCGCGAGTCTCGAGCGTCAGGTCGGCCCCGCGCAGGCCGGCCGCCTTGCCCTCCAGCGTGAGCCGCGCGGTCACGCTGGCCGTCGCGCCCCAATCCACGCTCGCGTCGCCGGGCAGAAGGAGGACGAGGCGGTCGAGCGGCGCGTCAAGCCACGGAGCGAGCACGCGCCGCCAGGAGCCGTGAGCGCCGATGGCGAGCGCCAGCGAAACGGCCGCGGCGCACGCGCCGAGACGGGCCGAGCGCGACGGCGTCCACGAATACAGCGGTGCGTCCGGAAGATCCGAGGCCAACGCGTCAGCTCGAGCGAGATGCTCGCGGCGCAGCTCGCCGGAGACCTCGCGTCCGCCGGGATCGTCCCGCAGCGCCCAGGCCGGCGCGAGCATCGGACGCGTCTGCGGCCAGCGGCCCGCCGCATCGGCGAACACCGCGTCCCAGCCGCCCGCGCGCCAGGGCGCGATCAGGCCGCGCCAGGCATGGACGCCAAGGAAAACGGCGCCGGACAGCCACACGGCCGCGCGAAAAGACTGCGGAAGGGAAAGCCAGCGATCCGCCGCCGCCATCATGCCGGCCACGGCCAAGCCCCACCCGAAAGCACACGCTATCGTTTCCAAGACCAACGCGCGTCGGCGCTGAGCGCGCCATGTAAACGCGCGTTTTTCGAGGCTCATGCCTCAGTGTACCGAAATTGAAGATATGTTATCCCCAGCGTTTCCAGCCTAGTGACCTTTTCCTCAAAATGCTGCGCCTCATGATGCAAGACGTAGGCCAGAGACCCCGGATGATCGTACATCACCGCTTTTTCGAACATCGCGATGTTAATGGTGACCTGCCCATTTTCATAGGTTTGTCCCGCCGGACTGCCTACCGAGCCGTCGTAGCGAATTTTATTATCGGCGTCCGTGTACTGGAAAGACAGGTGATCAGCGTCGAGGACAGCAGGGGCCCACGTAATTGCGCTTCCGATCATCGGTCCTTGGCGGGCGGCCTGCGATTCGCCGTATTGAAGTCCGGCCGGAGAAATTCCGTAGAACTCGACTGTCTTCTTGATAGCGAGATCGAGTTCTGCGGCGGCCTTTCTGCGTTCGTCCATTTCCTTCCACATAAGCCGCTCCGCTTCCTCAGGATCGGAGTCCCTCGCCGCCTTCTTTCGCAACTCGAACACTTGCGCTGACGCCCTCGCTTTGAGCCCTTCCCTGACGTGCGCCATGATCTCCTCCTGTTGAGTAGGCGTGGCCCTGACTGCGCCGGCCTCTGCGGAGGGTGAGAAAATCACAAAAACTAAAAATACCAGGCTCAGGGCGTCACCTCGACGCTCACGATGTTTGATTGGACCGGTCCAAGGGCGTTCTCTTCGGCGAATTTCTGATTCTCAACCTCATCCTTCCGACTGATCCCGTACTTTTCCGAACTCCGGATATTTTCTTCGGTCAGGGGCGAGGGCCTGTCGTCATAGACCACCCTGACGCGGTAGGCCCCTCGTTGGTCAAAACGAAAAAAAGCAGTCAACTCCCGAAATTCTCCTGGTATAGCGGCATCAGGATCCTCACCGCGGGCAAAAATCGCGTTGGCTTCATCGGCTCCGCGTTCAGCCCAGGCTCGCGTCACCAACGTCTCCCCTGGCAGCAAGATGATGGACAACTCGTTGATGTTGGCCATCCCCACCATGCGCTTAAAGCGGCGGGCCTGCTCGGCCTCAGTGGTCCCGGGCGGGAAAGAAAATCCCTTGCGATTCTCCCCGAGCAATGGCAATGAAATAGGCGGAACCAATCCCCACTCCTTGCCGTCAGGCTGGCGGACGAAGAATTTTATTCCTTGTTTGGAATAATTCAGCCGCCCGTGTTTGAAGAAAGAGGACTTTTCGTACCAATGGATCGGTTTGCGCCCGACATTCTGTAGTTCAAGCCGATACCAGAAGTGTTCGCCCGCGCGCATCATTTCCTTCTGGGCGATTAGACGCAACCGTATCCTGCGATCATCATTTTCAGGCTTAAAGTCCGACGGGGCCGGACGCACGAGTTCGGCGCGATCCTGGGCGGCCTTGGCCTCCCGTGCCGGCTGCTGTTTCTGTTCGGCCAGCCAGGCAGCCTGTCTTTCGGGTGGCAACTTTTTAAACCAAGCCGCCTGGGTGATCTCCGATGGGGAACCGGATAGGGGAGCGGGCTTCTTGCATGCAGTAACAATGGCGATAAAGAGAATAAATGTCGCCGTTTTAGGCCAATTCATCATGTTCGGCAGTGTATAACATTCCATTCGGAAATGACCTCATGGTCGCATCGCGTATCGGCATCGCAAGATGCACAATCCCTATTGCCGTGGGTGGCGGAGTTTAAACGGCTTCGGCGACGGTAGGGGAGGAAAGGCGGTCTTCGGCCTCGCGGACGTCGCGTAGGGCCATGCGGCGGCGGTCGATGGAGAGCTCGGGCAGACGCTTCTTGTCGTGGTCGCGCTCGATCTCCATCAGGATGTCCTCAGCGCGCACCGAATCCGCGTAGGGGCGGGCGTGGAACATCGAATGCCAGCCGGCCTGGATCTCGTGGACCGCGTCCCACTCGTGGAGGATGGTCTCAAGAAGCGTTTTAAGCACCATGCCCACTCCCACGAGGCCTACCGTGAGGGTGAACATGAACTTGATGTACATCTCCATTGAGCTCATATCAACATTGTAGCCGCTGGACCGGTCCGCCGCACGGGCCGACAGGGCCCGCCGGAAGGAGCCCGAGGGCCTAGATAAATATGGGCCATAAGACCTAGATGGCCCTCATGCGCCGCCCGTAGCCCGCGGCGAGCGCGGCCATGCCCAGAGCCATGCCCGCGGTGGTCCAGGCCACTCCGATCCTGGAGGCCAGGCCGCCCGCGACGAAGCTTCCGAGCGGAGAGAGCCCGATGAAGATCATCGAGTAGAAGCTCATGACGCGGCCGCGGTGGCGGTCGTCGGACAGCTCCTGCAGCGCCGTGTTCGCGCCGGCGAGGACGCGGATCGCGAACCAGCCCATCAGCGACATGAAGAAGCAGGACAGCCAGAAATTCCGCGACCAGGCCATCCCGGCGAGCGCTACGGCCATGCCGGCCGTGCCGGAGACGATCGCGGCCCCTACCCCCGCCGCGCCCCGGCGATTGGCCAAAGACAAGGCCCCGATCATCGCGCCGACGCCTGAGAACGAGGACAGGATGCCGAGCCCTTTGACGCCCGAGTGCAGGACGTCCTCGGCGAAGACCGGCATCAAGGTGTAGATCGGAAGCCCCACGAGGCCCACGACCGTTAGGGACATGAGCACGAGCCGGATCGGCTCATGCCCGAACGCGTAGGCCATGCCGTCGCCGATCTCCTGCCACGGCCCGCCGCGCGGGTGCGGAGGCGGGGGCTGGCGCACGTCGCGCATCGCCTTCAGCGCGAACAGCACGGCGACATAGCTGAGCGCGTTGAAGGCGAAGCAGCCCGCCTCACCGGCGTAGGCGATCGCGAGCCCCGCGAGGGCCGGGCCGATGATCCGCGAAGCGTTGACGACGGTCGAGTTGAGCGCGATCGCGTTGTGGCGGTGATCCACGGGCACCAGCTCGCCGATCAGCACCTGGCGGGCGGGCATGTCGAACGCGTTGACCACGCCGAGGCTGAGGGAGAGCGCGAAGACATGCCAGACCTCGATGCTCCCGCCCCAGGTCAGCAGCGCCAGCATCGCGGCCTGGAGCATCGCGAGGAACTGGGTACGCTTGACGAGGCGCAGGTGATCGGCGTGGTCCACGGCGAAGCCCGCGTAGAAGCCGAGGATGAGCACCGGGAACTGGCCGACGAGGGCCACGAGCCCGAGCATCAGCGGGTCCCGCGTCAACCGGTAGACGAGCCAGGCCTGGGCGGTGTTCTGCATCCAGGACCCGGTCAGCGAAACGAACTGGCCGAAGAAGAAGAGCCGGAAATTCCGGTGGCTCAGGGCCGCGAACATATCTCCGAGGCGCGGTCGAGAAGGGCCGCCGCGCGCGGCGAAACAGGTTTCGAATCCAGAAGCTCAGACAGCTGCGCCGTCGTCCGCGCGCCCAGCACGGCGCTCGCGACGAACGGCTTTCCCATGATCCAGCCCAGCGCCGCCTGCGCACAGGTCGAACTCTCGAGAGCCGCGACGGCCTGCAGGACCTTAACCAGCGCCGCGCCGCGCTGGGGCTCGACATACGGGAATGCGTCCGCGTCGGCACGGCGCCCGGAAGCGCCCGCCGCCGCGTATTTTCCGCTGAGCAGCCCGCCCGCGAGAGGGCTCCACGCCAGCAGGCTCACGCCGTCGCGTTGCGCGACCGGCACGAGATCGTTCTCGGGAAAGCGGGCGGCGAGGCTGTACTGGACCTGGTCGAAGGCGAAGCGCCCGCCGGCGGACGCAAGCTGCTCCCCGGAGAAGTTCGAGCAGCCGAGGACTCGGACCTTGCCGGCCCTGACGGCCGATTCGAGCGCCCGAAGGCTCTCTTCGAGCGGGACCTCGCGATCCCAGCCGTGGGGCATGTACAGGTCGACGTGATCGGTCTTCAGGCGCTTGAGGCTTCCTTCAAGCGCCTTCTTGATCCAGCGCGCCGACAGGCCGCCGGTCGCGTCGTCGTCGAGGTCCATCTGTCCGAGGAGCTTGGTCGCGAGAAAGACCTTCTTGCGCCGGCCCTTGAGCAGGCGGCCGAGCATCTCCTCGGCGGCGCCGCGCCCGTAGATGTCCGCCGTGTCGATGAGATTCACGCCGCGCTCCAGCGCGAGATCGATCAGAGAGGACGCCGTCTTATCGTCGATCGCGCCGACCTTGTGCCAATCCGCGCCGAAGTTCATCGTGCCGAGCGAGAGCGCGGAGACCTGGAGACCGGAGCGGCCCAGCGCGTTCTTCTTCACGTGAGATCAGTGCGGACGTTTTTTGTAGTGGCCCTTATGGTCCGGCTTGCGGTGGTACGGGGACGGGGGCTTGGCCGCGATGGAGGGAAGCGGGACAGAGGGCTTGACGTCCTCGAAGGTCTCCGGGGTGATAAGGCACAGGAAGCGGGCGATGATCTCCTTGAGATCCATCTCCTCGGTGGCCAACTCCCAGTCGGGGCCGAGGAACTCGGCGGCGCGGAAATACTTCTCCTTCTCCTGGAAGGAGGTCAGGATCTTGGCCACCTTCCTGGCGCCGATCTCCTGCCGGGTGGGGATCTTCCCCTCCTTCATCTTGCTCTTCGTCATGTGCTCGATGCGGCTGATCATGTGCCGGTTCGTCGGGCTCACGAGGCTGATCGCCAGGCCCGACTTGCCGCTGCGCGCCGTGCGGCCGATGCGGTGGACGTACACGTCCATCTCCCGCGGGATCGAGTAGTTGATGACGTGCGTGAGATCCTTAACATCGAGCCCGCGGGACGCCACGTCGGTGCAGATCAGCAGGTTGACCCGCTTATCACGGAATGAGGCCATCGTCCGGTCGCGGTCCTGCTGGGTCTTGTCGCCGTGGAGCGTGTCGACCTTGTAGCCGCGCATGACCATGGCCTGCGCGACATCCATGACCAGCGCCTTCGTCTGGCAGAACACGAGGCCGTAGAAGTCGTCGGCGGACTCGATGAGCTTGATCAGCAGGTCGGGCTTGTCCGACTCCCGTGCGAGATAGTAGATCTGCTCGACGGTCGTGGACAGCATCTCGCTGCGGTTGACCTGGACCTGCTTGGGCTTGCGCAGGTACGTGTCGGCCACGCGCCGCACGCCCGGGCTCATCGTCGCCGAGAACAGCCAGATGTGGCTCGTGTCGCGCGCCGTGGCCTTCAGGATCTTCTCCAGATCTTCTTTGAAACCCATCGAGATCATCTCGTCGGCCTCGTCGAGGATGACGGTCTTCACGCTCGCGAGCTTCAGCGCGCCGCGGTCGATGAGGTCGATGATGCGGCCCGGGGTGCCGACGACGATCGCGGAGCCGTGCTTCAGGCCGTCAAGCTGGGCGGAATAGCTCGTGCCGCCGTAGATCGGGACCGCCTTGACGCCCTTGTGCTTGCCAAATAAGTTTATTTGTCCCGAGACCTGCACGGCGAGCTCTCTCGTGGGACAAAGAATCAGGCCTTGAACGTGCTTCTTGGCCGTGTCGATCTGCTCCAGGAGCGGGATGCCGAACGCCGCGGTCTTGCCGGTGCCGGTGGCGGCCTGGCCGATGAAGTCCGTGGGAGCGCCGAGAAGGATCGGCAGCGCCTGCTGCTGGATCTCCGTCGGCGCGTTATAGCCCAATTCCGCGATCGCGCGGGCCACCGGAGCGCTCAGCTTCAGGTCTTCGAATGATTTCACTTCGTATATTCTACACCTTCCGAAGGCTTGACAGGAGCCGCCGCGCGTTCCATAATGGACCTGACCATGGCAGAGCCCACTCCGTCCAAGCCGTCTTTCTTCTCCAATCTTAAAACCCAGTTCAGCGATCCGCGCACGCTGTTCTTCATCGCGCTCGCGCTGACGGTCGGCGCGGCGGGCGCGGGCGTCGGCTGGCAGGTCTATCTGAAGCCCATCCGCGCGCTGGCCTACACCCGCTACCAGTCCCATTTCGCCCTGATGCGTCTCTACGATCTTCAGGTGGCCTACCACGCAGCGAACGGGACCTACGCCAACGATCTCGACACCTTGCTGGCCGCCGCGCCCGATGCCGCCCAGCTTCGCGAGAAGATCAAGGCGACCATGGACATCAACACCTTGGCCGTCGTCGGCGACGCGAACCGCTTCCGGCTCGAGGCCAATGTCCTCGACCCGCAGCGCACGTCGGTCAAGATCCGAGGCCCGCTCGGCGAGCGCTGAGGCCGCCGTGTCCTCGTTCCGCCTCCGCTCCTCCTTCAAGCCCGCCGGCGATCAGCCCGACGCCATCGCGACGCTCATCTCGCGCATCAAGGAGGGCGCTCCCGCGCAGACCTTGCTCGGCGTCACCGGCTCGGGCAAGACCTTCGCGATCGCCAACGTCGTCGCTCAGCTGAACCGGCCGACCTTGGTGCTCTCCCCAAATAAGGTGCTCGCCGCCCAGCTGTACGCCGAGTTCAAGTCCTTCTTCCCGGATAACGCCGTCGAGTTCTTTATTTCCTATTACGATTACTATCAACCTGAAGCTTACGTCCCCTCGAGCGACACCTACATCGAGAAGGATTCATCGGTCAACGACCGCATCGACCGGCTCCGGCTCAAATGCACGACCTCCTTGCTCGCGCGTAAAGATGTGCTTGTCGTCGCGTCGGTCTCCTGCATCTACAACATCGGCTCGCCCGAGGCCTATCAGAACCGAACGGTGCCGCTCGAAGTCGGATGGAAAACGACCCGCGACGAATTGATCAAGCAGCTCGTCGAGGTGCATTATGAGCGCAATGAGACGGAGTTCGTGCGAGGAAAGTTCCGCGTCAAAGGCGGGGTCGTGGATATCTTCCCCGCTTATATGGAAACCGCGCTGCGCGCCACGCTCGGCGACGAGGGCGTGACGTCCCTCATCGAGTTCGACCCGCTCACCGGGAACAAGATCAAAGATCTCAAGCGTGAGTGGGTCTACCCCGCCAAGCATTTCGTCACCGGGGGCCCCGAGCGCGAGCGCGCGATCGCCGCCATCGAAGCCGAGCTCGCCGACCGCATGTCCTGGTTCAAGTCGCAGGGCAAACTCCTCGAGGCCCAGCGCCTGGAGCAGAAGGCCCGCTACGACCTCGAGATGCTGAGCGAGATGGGATTTTGTCATGGCATTGAAAATTACTCAAGACATCTCTCCGGCCGGCCGGCCGGCGAGCGGCCCTACTGCCTCATCGACTTTTTTCCGAAGGACTACCTCCTCGTCGTCGACGAGTCCCACGTCGCGGTCCCGCAGATCGGCGGCATGTACGAGGGCGACCGCGCGCGCAAGCAGACTTTGATCGACTTCGGCTGGCGCCTGCCCTCTGCGCTCGACAACCGCCCCCTCAGGTTCGCGGAGTTCGAGAAGCTCGCAGGGCAGACCATGTTCGTGTCCGCCACGCCCGGACCCTACGAGCTCAAGATGACGAAGGGCGAGATCGTGGAGATGGTCGTGCGGCCGACCGGCCTCATCGACCCGGAAACGATCATCCGGCCGTCGGAGGGCCAGCTCGAGGACCTGATCGTCCGCCTGCGCGACCGCGTCGCGAAAAAGGAGCGCGCGCTGATCACGACCTTGACCAAGCGCACCGCCGAGGACCTGTCCCAGTTCCTGACGACGAAGGGCCTCAAGGTCCGCTACCTGCACTCCGACATCGATTCGCTCGAGCGCATCCAGATACTGCAGGACCTGCGCGCCGGCGTCTTCGACGTGCTCGTCGGGATCAATCTCTTGCGCGAGGGCCTCGATCTGCCCGAGGTGTCCCTCGTCGCGATTTTAGGCGCCGACCATGAGGGCTTCCTGCGCTCCGAGACGACCTTGATCCAGATCTCGGGCCGCGCCGCGCGCAACGTCGGCGGACAGGTCATCCTCTACGCCGACACGATCACCGGCTCCATGAAGCGCGCGCTCGACGAGATGGAGCGCCGCCGCGTCAAGCAGCTCGCCTACAACAAGGAGCACGGCATCACGCCGAGGACCATCGTCAAGGCGATCGAGGAGCTCGAGGAGTTCCAGAGCACCGCGAAGCGCGAGGGCCTGATGCTCCTGCGCGACGGAGACGCCCCGCTCTCGGCGAAGGAGCTGCCGACGATCATCGCCGACGTCGAAAGCCGCATGCGCGCCGCGGCCGACGCGCTCGACTTCGAGGCCGCCGTGCTGCTGCGCGACCAGCTCTTCGAGCTGAAGTCCATGTCCGCCAGCCGGCCCTCCGCCCGCGCGAAAGGGCGGCTAAAAAACAAAAGCTAGCGAGGCCAGGCGGCTCCGGGATGCTTCTCATGAGCTACCGGCAGGCAGCACCCTTGACGCCCTTGTGCTGAGCAAGGCATTTAGATACCTTACTCAGCACAAGGGCATGCCAAGACTCTCCCGCGGCTATGTCGCGCGCGCCCCCCGGCTACTACGTGCGCGCGTTGCGCGGAAAATTAAGGATGAGCCAGGCGCAGCTTACCCGCAGAAGCGTGCTCGATCAAAGCCAGATCGCGCGCATCGAGCTCGGCAAGGTTGAGGCCGAACTCCCGACGTTACGGCAGCTGTTCGATGCGCTATTTTGCGATCTGCTGGTCATTCCGAAGCCGCGCCTGCAGCTCGGAGACGCCCTGGCGGAACGCAACGCCGAGAAAATAAAGCCGATTCATCGGCACACGAACGTCTGGGCCGGCGGCTGACCGCCTAAGCCGGGCGGACGATGACGCGGCGGATCTTGCGGCGCGCGCGCAGGATGTAGCCTTCCCGCCGGACCTTCGCGAACGGGGTCCAGCCCAGCTTGCGGCTCACGAACATCCAGGGCATCAAAAGTTTGGCGATCACGCGCGCTCCGTACGACGGCCTTCATAAACCTAACATCTTTTATCAGCTTCGCTGATATTTGTCAATAGCAATAATGACAAGGATGATCAGAGCGCCATTCGCGCCGCTACGCGGAGTAACTTTCGGCGTGCTGGCTGACGTCGAGGCCGGCCGCTTCCTGCTCGGGGCGGACGCGGAGCGTGATCGCCGCATCGCAGACCTTGTAGATGAGCCACGACCCGCCGAAGGAGTAGACCCCGACGATGAGGATCGCGGCCAGGTGACGGAGGAAGATCGTCGGATCGCCGTGGATGAGGCCGACCTTCTCGGCGAGTATCCCGGTAGAAATCATGCCGACGATGCCGCCCACGCCGTGGCACGGGAACACGTCGAGCGTGTCGTCGAGGTTCGTGCGCGCCTTCCGGTGCACGGCCATGTTGCTGACCAGGCTCGCGATCGCGCCGATCGCGAGGCTCTGCCCGACGCTGACGTAGCCGGCGGCGGGCGTGATCGCCACGAGGCCGACGACCGCGCCGACCGAGGCGCCGAGCGCCGACGGCCGGCGGCCGCGCACGGCGTCGAACAGCACCCAGGCCAGCATCGCGGAGGCCGACGCGGTGTTGGTGGTCATGAACGCGAGCACGGCCGTCTCGTTGGCGGCCAGCGCCGAGCCGGCGTTGAAGCCGAACCAGCCGAACCACAGCATGCCGGTGCCGAGCAGGACGAAGGGTATGTTCGCCGGCACATGGCTGACGCCCGGCGCGTGCTGCTTGCGCGGCCCGAGGAACATCGCACCCGCCAGCGCCGCGAACCCCGCGGTCATATGGACGACCGTGCCGCCGGCGAAGTCGAGGACGCCCCACTTCCTTAGGAACCCCTCCGGATGCCAGGTCCAGTGCGCGACCGGGCAGTAGATGAGCAAGGTGAAGAGCACGATGAAGATCAGGTAGCTCATGAAGCGCACGCGCTCCGCGAACGAGCCCGTGATCAGGGCGGGCGTGATGATCGCGAACTTGAGCTGGAACAGCGCGAACAGCGCCAGCGGGATGGTGGGCGCGAGAGCCGGATGCGTCGCCCCGCCGACGCCGCGGAACATGAAGTAGGTCAAGGGATTCCCGACGAAGCCGCCGAACGAGTCGCCGAAGGCGAGGCTGAAGCCCACCACGACCCAAAGGAGGCTGACCACACCCATCGCGATGAAGCTCTGGAGCATCGTGGAGATCACGTTCTTGCGCTGGACCATGCCGCCGTAGAAGAACGAGAGCCCGGGGGTCATCAACAAAACGAGAGCGGTGGCGGTGAGCATCCAGGCGACGTCGCCGGGCACGCTCGGCGCCGCGCCTGCGGGCGCGGGGGCGGGATACGAGCCATAGATCAGGCCGGCGACCGCGGTCAGCAGCAGCAGGCCCAGCGAGACGACCCATTCCTTCTTGTATTTCTCCATCGCACCTCCGGGGAACGGGCGGTATGATACCATAGGGTCGTTGAGGCAGAAGATTCAGGCGCGGCTGAGGCGGTATTTCATCTCGGGGTTCTTCACCTTGATCCCGATCGGGCTCTCCGTGCTCGTGGTGTGGAGCTTCGTCAGCGGGGTGGACCGGACTTTGGCGCCGGTCCTCGACACGACGCTCGGCTTCCACCTGCCGGGCCTGGGCCTCATCGCGGGCGTCATCCTGATCCTCGCGGCCGGGATGCTGGCCTCCCACGTCGTCGGCGAACGCCTGCTCGAGCTAGCCGAGGACATCCTGGTGCGCATCCCCGTGTTCAAATGGGTGTACGGCACGATCAAGCAGATGACCGAGGCCTTTTCACCCGCGAACAAGGCTTCCTTTAAGAGCGTCGTCATGGTCGAGTTCCCCCGCCCCGGCGTCTACAGCCTCGGCTTCGTCACCGGGGAGATGACCCTCGACCTGCCGGACGGCAAGTCCAAGAAGCTCACCTCGGTCTACGTTCCCACGAACCACGTCTACATCGGCGACCTGATCTTCGTCCCGCACGACCAGATCGTCCCGAGCCGCATGACCGTTCAGCAGGGCATCCAGGTGGTGCTCTCGGCGGGCGCCATCCACAAATGAAGCTTCTGCCCCCCGCCGCCTGGCGCGCGCTGCTGCGCGACGCCCTCAAGGAAGACCTCGGCCGAGGAGGTGACGTCACGACGCGCTTCTTCGTTCCCCAAAACGCCCGCCTCAAGTTTCGCGTCGTCAGCCGCGAGGCCGGCGTCGTCTGCGGCCTCGAGATCGCGGCCGCCGCCTTCAAGGCCTGCGAGCCGCGCGCCCGCGTGACCATGCTCGCCCGCGACGGCGCGCGTGTGCGCCCCGGCCAGGCGGTCATGGCGGTGTCGGGCGGGCGCGGCCTGCTCACGGCTGAACGCACCGCTCTCAATTTCCTGCAGCGGATGTCGGGCGTCGCCTCCCTGACCCGCCGCTACGCCGACCGCGTGCGCGGCACGCGCGCGAAGGTGCTCGACACGCGAAAAACCCTGCCGGGCTGGCGCGCGCTCGACAAATACGCGGTCGTGTGCGGCGGCGGCCTTAACCACCGGCTGGGGCTATATGACGTCGCGATGGTCAAGGACAACCATTATTTCGGCAAGAGCCTGGAGGAAGGCGCGGCGCGGCTACGCCGCGCGTTTCCCAGGATGCCGTTGATCATCGAGTGCGACACCGCGCCCCAGGTGACGCGCGCGCTGGCGCTGAAGCCGCAGGTCATCCTCCTCGACAACATGCGCGGCCCGCGCCTGCGTCGCGAGATCTCCCGCATCCGAGCCCTGGCCCCGCGCGTTAAGATCGAGGTGTCCGGCGGCGTGGGCCTCGACGAGATGCGAGCGCTCGCGCGCCTCGGCCCCGACCGCATCTCGATCGGGCGCCTGACCCACAGCGCGCCCGCCCTCGACCTCGGCCTCGACCTTCGATGAAGCTCGCGGGCGTCAAGCGTCTCGTGCGCCTGGCGATCGTCGATTCGACCCAGAGCGAGGCGCGCCGCCTCGCCGAGGCCGGTGCCCCCGACGGGACTTTGGTCTGGGCTCTCTCCCAAACCGCGGGGAAAGGCCGCATGGGACGTAAATGGCGCTCCGCGCCGGGCGGGCTGTACGCCTCCTGGCTGCTGCGCCCGAAGTTCGCTCCGTCCCGCCTCGGCGAGCTGTCGCTCGCCTGCGGGGCGGCGCTGGCCGAAGCCTTAAGGGATTTCGGCGCGGCCACATCCGTGAAACCGCCCAACGACGTCCTCGCGCTGTGCCCGGACGGGAAGGCCCGCAAGCTGTGCGGCATCCTGTGCGAGGCCTCGGGAGATTCCAAGCGCCTGCATTGGCTCATCGTCGGATTCGGCGTCAACGTCAACAACGCGCCTCCGCTCAAGCGGTCGACCTCGCTGCATGCCTTGAATAAAAAGCTCGTCGGGGTGCCGTCGGTCCTGCGCGCCGCGATGCTCCGCCTTTCCCGCGCCCGGCGGGCGGGCAATTTCGTATAATTACAGCCGCACCCCCCCTTTTCTCTCTGGAGACTCCCCATGGCCGAAACCTATTTGACGCGCGCCGGACACCTCAAGCTGCAGGAAGATCTGAAAGCGCTCATGAAGCAGAAGACGCAGCTTTCGCTCGACATCGGCGAGGCCCGGGAGAAAGGCGACCTCAAGGAGAACGCCGAGTATCACTCCGCCAAGGAGAAGATGGGCGAGGTCATGGGCCGCATCGGCCAGATCCAGGATAAGCTCGGGAGCGCCAAGATCATCGAGGAGATGAACATCCCCAAGGACACGGTCGCGATCGGCACGACCGTGGAGCTCGAGGACTCCGACGGGGACACCGTCGAGTACACGCTCGTCGGTGAGGACGAGTCCGACCCGAACGAAGGCAAGATCTCCGTCCAGTCCCCCCTCGGCTCCGGACTTCTCGGCCGGAAGTCGAAGGAAACGGTCGAGGTCCAGCTCCCCAACGGCCCGCGCACGTTCAAGATCCTCAAAGTCGCGCGCACCGTCTGAGCCCGGCAGAGCTCTCGTCGGAGCTGAAGAAGCGCGCTCTCGGGCTGGGCGCCGACCTCGCCGCGATCACCGCCGCGGTCCCCTCCTCCGGTGGTCCCGCATACGACGCCTGGCTCGCCGCGGGCATGCACGGCGAGATGGCCTACATGGCGCGCAACACGGAGCCGCGCCGCGATATCCGCGCCTGGATGCCGGAGGCGAAGTCCGTCCTCCTGTGCGGCTTCTCATATGGCGCGCCGGATTCGTCAGCGGCGCCCGCGTCGAAGGAAGGGCACGGCCGCCTGGCACGATACGCAGTCCGCGAAGATTACCATCATATCCTGCGCGACCGCATGAATGAGATCGGCGCCTGGCTGGCCGCGGCGGCGCCCGGAGCCCGCGGCGCGGCGTTCTGCGACATGAGCCCGATCCTCGAGCGCTCCTACGCCGCCGCCGCCGGCCTCGGCTGGCAGGGAAAGAACACGATGCTGCTCTCAAGCGACATCGGCTCCTATTTCCTGATCGCCGGCCTTGCGCTGAACATCGACCTTCCGGGAGACTCCGCCGGCCCCGATCATTGCGGCTCCTGCACCAAATGCCTCGACGCCTGCCCGACCGACGCGTTCGCGGGCGCGCATGTGCTCGATGCGTCCAAATGCATCTCCTATTTCACGATCGAGGCGAAGGGGACCATCCCCGAGCCGTTTCGCGAGAAGATCGGCGATTGGGTGTTCGGCTGCGACATCTGCCAGGAGGTCTGCCCCTGGAACCGCTTCGAGAAGCCCGCGCGCGCGCTGCCGCCGGCGAAGATCGCGACCGAGATCCCCCTCGAGGAGCTCGCCGGCCCCGCCTCGGCGGGCCTGCGCTCCCGGATGAAGGGCCTGCCCGTCGCACGGGCGGTGCGCAAGCGCCTGACGCGCAACGCCCTGCTCGCCATGGGCAACTCCCGCCTCGAGCGCTACCGTCCGATCCTCGAGGAATACGCGGCCGGCGCCGATGCGCTGCTCGCCGAGCAGGCGCGCTGGAGCCTGGCCAGGTTGCCCGGCGCGGCGTAAATGATAAAATCCGCGCGGTGATCTCAAGAAAGACGGGTCTAGCGCTCCTACTCGCCTGCGCCGCCATCGGCGCGGGCGCAGCCGACAAGCCCAAGGCGGTGATGAGCGATGCCCCCCAATCCGAGGAGGTCATCCCCAGCCGGGACTTTCCCAAAGCCGTCCAGCAGGCACCCTCGCAGGATGAGACCCCCCGCGCCATCCGCTGGATGATCAAGCCGCTGAAGCGCGGCATGTTCATCCGTCTGCCGATCATCGACACGGACCCCAACCGCGGCGTCACCATCGGCGTCATGCCCATCTGGGTCATCCAAGGGAAGACCGACGACCGCATCGAGCAGATCCACGCTCCTTCGCTGACCTACAACAGGAACTTCCAGATCATTCCGACCTATCGCTACTACTTCTATCCCCAGGAGGACGCCACGTTCGTCGGCCGCGCCTCCTACTCGAGATATGAGAGCGAGGCGCTCGGCGAATACGAGGACGGCAGCATCTTCGGGAGCGACTTCGACGTCTTCGCCCGTCTGCAGTACAACGTGGACGCGGGCCAACGCTTCTACGGCTTCGGCCCCGATTCCTCCAAGACGGGAGAGGCGAACTACCGCGAGGAGTACACCCAGTACAAGTTCGGCATCGGATCTCCGTTCTCGCACGGCTCACCGTGGCGCGCCCACTTCTCCAAGCACTACCAGGCCGGGCGCATCACCGAAGGCGCGCTGCCGAACCTTCCCAATTTCGCGACCACCTACCCCGGCCAGACCTCGAGCCGATTTCAGCAGACCAACGAGAACCGCTTCAGCCTCGATTACGACACTCGCGACCACGGCGTCACCACGGGCCGGGGCGTCTACGTCAATTCATTCGCCGAGTACGCCATCCGGGGCTACGAAAGCCAATACGACTATAGCCGCTACGGCCTCGACGCGCGCTGGTTCCGCCCCTGGACATCCGACAAGGACAAGGTCCTCGCGATCCAGGCCAAATACGAGCAGGTCCTGGGCCCGACGCCCCCGTTCTGGATCCAGCCCCGCCTCGGCGGCAAGTACAGCCTGCGCGCCTACGGCGACGGCCGCTACGTCGACCGCGGCATGGCCGCGATCAACATCGAGCAGCGCATCAAGCTCCTGGAGCAGAAGACCGCGGGCGTGACGACCGAGATCCAACTCGCGCCCTTCATCGGCCTGGGCGGGGTCTTCGACAATCCCAACCGCGCCGCCGCCCGCTACGCGCGCCCGGTCTTCGGCGCCGCGATCCGGGCGGTCGCCAAGCCCCAGGTCGTCGGCTCCATCGACTTCGGCGTGGGCCGGGAAGGCCTGGCGGTCTTCATGGACATCAACTACTCCTTCTAGCCATG
>CAZIBN010000005.1:18385-70037 GCA_964537395.1 uncultured Elusimicrobia bacterium | reverse complement strand
CCGACCCGCGCGTGACGCTGAAGGAATTCATGCGCGTGCTGAAGCCCGGCGGCCTTCTGGCCTTGATCGAGCCGAACAACCTGGCAGCCTCGGTCGTGCGGGACAGCGACAACTTTAATGGCGACATCGACGTGCTGATGTCCGCTGTCCGCTTGCAGGCGCTGTGCGAACGAGGCAAGGCGGCCCTGGGCCTGGGAAATAATTCGGTCGGCGACCTGATCCCCGGCTTACTTCACGAGGCCGGGCTCAAGGATTTGCAGATCTATCTGTCCGACAAGGCGACACTCACGCTTCCTCATGAGTCCTCGCCCGCCCAGGCCGCCGGGCTGGCCCAGACCGAGGATTGGCTCGCGCGCGACTTTTGGATCTGGGAGAAAGCCGAAACCGAATCCTATTTCCGCGCGGGCGGTGGCGTCCCTGCGGAGTTTCCCAAACTCTGGGCCAACGCCATGGGCTACTGGCGCAGGAGCTTACAGGCCACGAAAGAACAGCGCCTCAGCGGCGTCCAAGCGGGTTTGCAGTACCTGATATCCGGCCGCAAAGCCGCCGCTTAGGGAACGAGGCGGTAGTCGAGCTGAACGCTGGCCATCGGATGCTTGCACCGCGACGAGCCGTCCATCATGAAGCCGCGCACCTCGACAGGACCGGCGATCGGCCGGCCGACGGCATCCACGGGGAAGTAGATCGCCGCAAAGCCCCTGCTATACCGTCCGCACGCGACCTCGCCGTAGAGACCGTGATAGAGGTCCACGACGATGTCCCACCCGCCGTCGGCGCGCCGTGAGCCGCCGGAGATGTGCTTGCGGGCGCCCGCCGCGGGCGCGCCCTCGACGATGCCGTAGCCGTTCTGGTTGAACGGCGTGACCGCGTCCTCCGGCTGGGTGGTCCCGACCCGCTTGATGCAGAACCGGAGCGGCAGGAGCAGCGCGTCGGCGCGGGCATCGACGGGGCGCTCGAAGCAGGCGTCGACGTCGCGCATCGACACCACCTGGCGCGGCTCCATGACCTGCGCAAAAGCGGCGGAGATCGCCGGGGCCTCGGCCGCGGCGGGGACGGCGATGAAGCAGGCGACGCTCAAGGCGAGAAAAGTCTTCATGGTTACACTGTAGCGCGCCGGGCAGGGGGCACGCTAGGGCCCAAGGAATCAGGCCCGCATAGGGCCTTTGGCCCGGCGGCATTGACGGGAATATGTATTAAGGGTACGCTCCTGGAAGCTTATGCCGACCTCCACGCAAAGCCTCTTCCTCGCCGCCGTTCTCCTCGCGCCGGCGCCCGCGCTGGCCGCGCGCTACGATCCCGACGCGGACCGCGCCGCCCTGCGCCAAGCCGCGGCCCTCTCCCACTCGACCGTGGTCGACGCGACGGGACGGGCGCTCGAGCCGGAACAGGTTCCCGCGATCACGGCCGGCCTCGATGAGGGCCTGCGCCAGGCACAGGTGGCGTCCGCCGCGGCCCGCTCCCTGGACGCCGCGGCGCTGAAGCGGGCCGCGGAGATGGAAGCCGGCGTCAAAGCTAGCTCCGACGTCAAGATCAAGGAGCTGTCGGAGCCGATCGCGGCCGAGCGCCTCCGCTGGGAGCGGCTGTCCAAGGAACACGAGGAGCTGAAAGCGAAGGTCGAAGGCTTGCCCGACGAGGAAAGGAAAAAGCTGCTGCCTCTCCTCGCCAAGGCGTCGGGCGCGCTGCAGTCGGCCGCCGACGCCCTGCATCCGCTCGAGTCCTCCGTTAAGATCATGAGCGCGCAGGCCCAGGAGATGAAGAAGGAGCGTCAGGACGCTCTCGGGCCGCTCGGCGAGGTCTCTTCGGGCGCCGCCGGCGTGATCGCTCGCGCCGACGACCTTTCCGCGCCCCTGGCCGAGGCCAAGGCGCGCTTGGGCGCCCTCGGCCAGGAGCCGCGAAACATCGCCCGAAATCGGGCGTGGGAAAAGCTCGAGCTCCTGCGCGGCATCACGAGCAATCTCTTCCAAGCCGCGGACCGGGCCTGTAACCGCGCCGACGATTTCCGCCGCCGCTCCGCCACCTACGAGAAGGCCTTTGGCGCCTACGAGGATGCCCGGCGGGGCGCAAGCTCCGGCCCGGCCGGGGCCAAAGCCCTCCTGGACGAGGCGCACAAGACCTTGGCCCTGGTGCGCGAGCGCCTCAAAAAGCCGGAACGCTGACCCGAGATATGACAAAGACCACCCACCGATGTACGATCGCACTGCTTGCCGCCGCGATGCTCAGCTCCTGCGGGCCCAACATAAAAAAGAAGGACTGGACGGCCGCCCCGCAGGAAGCCGACGCCGCGACATGCGCGGCGCGCGGCGGGAGGATCGAAAAGCTCTCACCGGACGAATACCCCATGTGCGTAACGCCGTTCCCTGACGGCGGGAAGCCCTGCGCCGACGCCTCCGAATGCATCGGCGGATGCTATTACTATTCGAATTCCCATCCCGCCGTGATGCCCAAGAAAAAGAAGGGCGTCTGCCAAAGGAGCAATTATTTCCGGGAATGCTATCGGAAAGTCGAGCGCGACATCATCGAGCCGGGCAGCCAATGCCAGGCCTAACGGAACCCGGCTCTCCGAAGAGCTAGCGCTTGACCTTTTTTTCCCACAAGGAGCGCCGGGCGGCCGGCGCGAGCGCGAACAGGTATCTGTGCCGATCCGGGATCCGATCGAGATCCCGCTTCGAGATGACCACGTTCGGATAAACCTCGGCCTGGTTCGGGTCTCGATACCAGCTGCGCGTGAACACGATCACCAGAAGAGGACGCGGCTCGGGTGTGAGATTGGGCATCCCGCAGTGGTAGGTGCGGAAATCGAACAGGAACGACCGCCCGAAATCCCCGGCCATGTGCTCGACAGGGAACTCCCGGGAGACCGCCCTCTCGCTCGGAGGGCGGGCGCGCAGAGCGCTGCGGTGCGAACCGGGCCAGATGGCGGTCGGGCCGTTATCCTCGTTCACGTCGCAGAGCGGGATGCACAGGGACACGGCGTAAGGCGGGAGATCGGACAGGTCGCCCTCATAGCCTTTTTTCGTTTTGCCGATCACCCGGTCGAAGCGGATAGGCCCGTCGATATGCTGATGCTGCTCGTAAGCCCCGGGTATCGCGACGACGACCTCCAGGCTCCCGATGCAATAGCTGCCTCCCAGCAAGGCCCCCATCATCTCAGCGACGATGGGATTCGCGTAAAACTTCGGCTCTAAAAAAGCCCCCTCGAACGGCAGCACGGCGGCGTATCGGCCGGCAATGTCGCGGACAAGCCCGTTCTTGTGGAGCTCTCCGGTGCCGTGCCGGCGCGTGACGTCCACGCGGATCTTCTTCAGCATGGGCATGGGAAAAAGATTGGCGAACGCGATCGCGCCGTCGCGCTTCATCCCCGACTGGATCTTCCGCAGCGTCTTCGGGGACAGCTTCTTAGTGTCTTTCTTCGAGAATTCGATCGTCGAGATGGTCACGCGCTGGGGTGCTCCTTACGTAAGTATAACCGCCGGAGCGCCAGCCCAACGGCAAAAGCAATAAGCCCGCTCAGGAAGGTGCGCGCGTATTCGTTGACGTTCGCGCAGTCGATGGGCGAGTAGGTTCCGTGGCTTTCGAGCGCGTACCCGGCCCAGGTGCCGAAAAATCCGAAAAGAGCGGCTAAGCCGGCCACGATGAGGCCGTTGCGAGGACGCATGGGCAGGAAGCCGCCCGCGATCAGCCAGATCAGTTGCCCCGGCCAAACGGTCAGGGTCCGCATGAGCATCGCCGCCATCGCGAACGGGAGCCCGACAAGCGCGTAGATGGCGATATGACCGTTGAAGGCCATCGCGCCGCACGGGATCGGATTCATGACGCTATGCTAATAAATCCCACGCACCCAGGGGAGCCGCGGCCAGCCTGGACTTTTCCCCGATGGGAGTATATCCTCATTCGATGCCGCGCTTATTGTGGGCCTTCGTCGCCGCCGCCTTCCTGCTGGCCGGCTGCCGCACGGCCGGGAAGGTGGTCAAGACGACGGCGAAGCTGACCTACGGCACGGCCAAGATCGCCACCAAGGTCGCGGTCAGCACGGTCATCATCGCCGGGACTTTGGTCAAGGACTTCGGCTACTACGCGGCGAAGGCGGCCTTCTACAAGAAGCACCACGACGGCGGCGATCTGCACTCAGCCCCGGTCAAAGGCGTCCTCGGTCGCCGCTACCCGAAGCTTCCGGCCTATAAGGGCGCCTACCGCTGGCCGCTCGGCGCCGGAATCGTCAGCTCCGAGTTCGGCCACCGCTGGAACAAGCCGCATGAGGGCATCGACATCGCCGCCGACGAGGGCGAGCCCGTGTTCGCCTCCGCGGCCGGGGAGGTCCTCTACGCGAACAACAAGATGCGCGGCTACGGAAACGTCGTCATCGTCCGCCACGACGCGTCGATGACCACGCTCTACGCGCACAACCAAACCATGAAGGTCAATCTCGGCGACAAGGTAGAGCAGGGACAGGTGATCGCCCTGCTGGGCTCGACGGGGCACTCCACCGGGCCGCACATCCACTTCGAGATGCGGCGTTCTCAGGCGGCGCTGAATCCGCGCAAGATCCTCCCCAAGAGCGGCTTCTAGCCGCTAGCGTTTGCGCCGGTAGAGCCCAAGACCTGAACCGAGGCCGGCTCCGCCGGGCCACTTGACGAAGGTCGGGATGACCAACGTGTTCTCGACGATGAGCGTGGAGGAACCGCCGCCGTCGAAACGTAAAGCGGACCAGCACAGGAGGCGCGACAGCTGCTCGCCGAGGCGCCAGGGAGTGAGGCCGACGCCGCGCGCGGGCGCCGACGCATGCGCGACGACCCAGGTCATCCAGCGCCCCTCCTCGTCGACGCAGGCGGCGCTCAGCGAATGCGGGATGTCCCAACGGCCCGCCGGGACGTGCATGTCCTCGTCGTTGATGCTCCCGTCCGGCGGGGCGTCCCAGCGGAACTTCCCCGCGGTCATCATGCGCGGCCCGCCGCCGATGGCGTGGAGCATCTTGAAGCCGGACTTCTCCGGATCCGTCCAGAGGCCGATCCGGGCGCGGCGGTCGACGCCGATGGCCAGAGCCGAGCGCCGGATGGGCTTGGGAGCGGGCAGGAACCGTCCGTCCAGGACCAGGAACCCCTCGATGTTGTCGGTGACGCCCGCGTAGTCGCCGTTGATCATGGCCAGCGCTCCGGTGCGTCGAGACATATCGATGACCTTCTCCCTCGCCGGCTGCCCTCCGCCATAAGGCTGGCCGTTCGCCACGACCGGCTTGACCTCCACATCGGGATCGAGAAGGTCGATGAGGACGACATGCACCGTCGCCGGCTCGGTGGTCCCGTAGACGGCGTATGCGGCTCCGGACGAAAGAGCGCGGACCGATGCGTCCGGGAGCAGCTTCGCCAATCGCTCGGCCGCGGACGGCGCCGGCCAGGCGGAGGCCGGGACGATCAGGAGCATCAGCACGGCGCGCGCGAGGTTCTTCATGCGGCCCACACCTTAACAAAAAGCCCTCCATCCCGGAAAGAATCCACGCCAATATCCGAGAGCGGGTGGATTTTTGGACGAAAATGATACGATGAGCACGCTTGAATACACGCGACAGCGACAGAGCGCTGCATTTCAACGCCGGGGTCGAGCTGTCCTACGACAGCGTCCTGACACCCGCCGCGCTGGACGCGCTGCAGGCGCTGGCCGGCTTCAACGCCGAGAGGCGCCGGATCATCGCGGAGCGGCTCGCCCGCCGGGCCGAGCGCGCGAGGCTGGGCCGGCGCATCGGCTTCCTCGATGCGGCCGCCACGATCGCGCGGACGAAGATCACGGTCCAGGAGGCGCGCGAGGGACGCTTCGAGGGCTCCCTGATACCGCCGGACCTCCAGCGCCAATGGGTGCAAGGCACCGGGCCGGGAGCCCGGCCGCGCTCCACCCCGGAGGCCAGCCTACGCAACGTCGCCTACGCGCTCCTGTCCGGCGCGGACGGCTGGATGTTCGATGGCGAGGACGCGCTGGGGCAGATCTCCACGATGTCGCTGGACAACCAGCGGAACCTCAAGCTCGCCTTCGCACGCGAAGAGCCGTTCCTGCGCGTCGCGGAGTCGGTCGCTTCGGAGATGAACGCCTGGTCGCGCGGGTTCCTGGGGCGGCCGATCATCGAGGACTGGCGCCGCCAGCTTGATTTCACGACGCGCCTGTTCCGCCCGCGCGGGCTCCATCTGGACGACCGGCATATCCGCGACCGTGATGGCGGCGGGTTTTCGGCGTCGATCGTCGATGCGGTCCTCTACGTCGCCAACAACCACAAGACCCTTCGCGCCGCGGGCTCTTCCCTGGTCCTTTATCTGCCGAAGATACAGACCTCTGAGGAGGCTGCGTTCTGGCATGAGCTGCTGCTGGCCCTCGAGCAACACCTGGGCCTGCCCCCGTCCTCGATCAAAACCTATGTCCTTGTCGAGCAGCTCGAGGCGTGCTTCCAGCTGATGGAGATCCGCGCGGCGCTGGGGCCCCGCTTCGTCGGCTTCAACACCGGGCGCTGGGATTATATCAACAGCGTCTCGGACGCCATGTCCTGGGACCCGGCCTTCGTCGATCCCAACATCGACACGATCACCATGACGTACGGCTACATGCGCCATTACGAGGACCGCGTCCGGCGCGCGGTCAACACGCCGGACAAGAACGGGCGTTTCGCGCTGTGGCAAGGCGGCATGGAGCCCAACATCCCCGTCGGCTCGGAGCAAGGGGTCGCCGAGGCCATGAAGCGCGCGGTCGCGGGCGGCGAGCGGGAGCAGCGCGCCGGCGCGAGCGGCAAATGGGTCGCGCATTGGAAGATGGTCCATATCGTGCGCCCGATCTGGGAGAAGGCGGGCGAGACGAACCAGTTGGGGCGCGCCTTCCCGCGCCTGACCTACGGCCCCAAGGATGCCGAGGGTCTGACCTTGCTCGAGCCCGCGCCGCGCACCGTCAAGGGCGCGCGCGACCTGCTGAGCGTGGCGCTCCAGTACGGCAACGCCTTCGGCCGCGGCTTCCAGGCCGCGGCGCTCAAGCCGGCGGATTTCTTCGGCAACGACGACGTCCTGTACCTGATGGAGGACATGGCGACCGGCGAGATCCGCCTGAGCATCCTCTGGGAGTGGTTCCATAAGAAGGCGCCGTTCACCGCGGACGATGCGGCGGCCGGCGTGCGCGCCGGGGACGTCCTGACCCCGGAGCTTCTGAAGACCCTCCTCGCTCAGGAGTACGGCAAGCTCCAGGGCGCCGCCGACCGCGACGTGCATGACGATTCCAAAGGGACCACCTTGCCCATCTCGCGGGAGATCGTCGAGAGCTATCTGCACAGCGAGGTCAAGCCCCCGTGGTTCGTCGACCTCCTGAACCTGAACCTCGACAACCACGACCTTCCTACGGCGCGGACGCGCATCGCGGCGTACCTTTCCGCCTTACACTGATATCGCCGGCTCAGGAGACGATCATGAAGAAGCTCACGCAGGAGATCACGGAGATCAGCCGGTGGTTCGCAAGCGCGCGTTTTAAAGGGATCAAGCGCATCCATTCCGCGCGCGAGGTCGCCGAGCAAAGCGGCACCATCCGCCCGGATTACACCGTGGCGCGCACCGCCGCGGAAGGGTTCCACTCGCGCCTGCGGGCGCTCTTCGAGCAGGGCAAGAGCATCACGACCTTCGGCCCCTATTCCCCGGGCCAGGCCGTGTCGATCAAGCGGGCGGGCATCGAGGGGATCTACCTCGGCGGCTGGGCGACGAGCGCCAAGGGCTCGGCCAACGAGGATCCGGGCCCCGACCTGGCCAGCTATCCTCTCAGCCAGGTGCCTGACGAGGCCGCGCCGATCGTGCGCGCCCTTCTCACGGCCGACAAGAACCAGCGCCAGGCCCGGGCGCGCATGACGGACGCGCAGCGCAAGGCCACCCCGGAGACGGATTTCCGTCCCTTCATCATCGCCGACGCCGACACCGGGCACGGAGGGGACGCGCACGTGCGCAACCTCATCCGCCGCTTCGTCGAGGTGGGCGTGCCGGGCTATCACATCGAGGACCAGAAGCCGGGCGTGAAGAAATGCGGGCACCAGGGCGGCAAGGTGCTCGTCTCCGAGGACGAGCAGATCAAGCGCCTGTGCGCCGCGCGCTTCCAGCTCGACATCATGCGGGTCCCCGGCATCATCGTGGCCCGCACCGACGCCGAGGCCGCCACGCTCCTCGACGGGCGCGGCGACGAGCGGGACCAGCCGTTCATCCTGGGCGCGACGAACGTCTCGATCCCGACCTACCGGGCGGCGTTCCTGTCGCTGCTGCGGCTGTTCCGGCGGGCCGGCATGGACGAGATCGGCGGGCACGAGCTCTACGCCATGTGCGAAGGCGAGTACGCCCTGGCCGAGGCCTGGCTCGAGACGAACGGCATCACCGCCATGGTGCAGAAGGCGGCGGCCGGCGCGACCAGCGCCGACAGCGCGCTGGAGAAGGTCTTCGGCGATTTCATCGATATCTGGCAGACGGCGGCCGGGATCATGACCTACGGCGAGGTCGTCGCCAACACCATCGAGTTCCGGGCCAGCGAGGGCCGGGTCTGCCCGATGACGCCTCAGGAGTGGCTGCAGTTCTCCGCGCGCGTCGGGTTCTTCGAGGCGAGGGAGAAGGCGCGCTCCATGGGCATCGAGGTCAATTGGGATTGCGAGCACTGCAAGACCCCGGACGGCTACTACCAGGTCCGCGGCGGCATCGACTACGCGATCGCCAAGTCCCTGGCCGCGGCCCCCTACGCCGACATCCTGTGGATGGAGACAAAGACCGCGGACCTGCCCGACGCGAAGCGCTTCGCCGACGCGATCCACGCCGTGTTCCCGGACAAGATGCTGGCCTACAACCTGTCCCCGTCCTTCAACTGGGACACGACCGGGATGACCGACGAGAAGATGCGCCGGTTTCCCGAGGAGATCGGCAAGCTCGGCTTCGTCTTCAACTTCATCACCTACGGCGGCCACCAGATCGACGGGCTTGCCGGCGAGGAGTTCGCCTCCGCCATCCGTCAGGACGGGATGCTGGCCCTGGCGCGCCTTCAGCGGAAGCTGCGCCTCCTCGACTCTCCCTACAAGACGCCGCAGGCCCTGGTCGGCAGCCAGCGGGCGGACGCCGGGCTCATGGCGACCTCAGGGAGGACCTCCACGACCGCGGCGATGGGCAAGGGCTCGACGCATCATCAGCATCTGATCCAGACCGAGGTCCCGCCGAAGCTTCTCGAGGAATGGCTCGAGCTGTGGCGCAAGCGCAACGGCTACAGAGGCAGGCTCAAGGTGTCGCTCCGGCCGAACACGTCCGGTTCCGATCTTCTGGAGCTGGCGCTCCTCACGGGGGACGGAGACAAGGTCGCCAACCTCATCTTCGCCGACATCCAGGACCGCAGCGGCCACAACATCCTGTCGGTGCGCAATCAGAACACCTTCGACGCGGATCTGCGCAGGAAGCGCCTGATGACCTTGGTCCACCTCTTCCTCATCCACCGCTACAAGGCGGCCTCGGTGCATTACGTGACGCCGACCGAGGACAACCAGGGGCAGACCGCCGGGATGAAGGCGCTGGGGCTCTACACCAGCGTCAACTTCGAGATCGGCAAGATCATCGTCGCCGACGTCGACACCGCGCGGATCGCGGAGTTCCTGAAGCCGGAGAGCTCGGCGCTGCAGGCGCTGATCTCCAAATCCAGGCCGCGGCGTGCGGCCAAGCGGCGGGGCGCCTGACTCTAAAAGCCCTCAAGCGCCCGACAGCGCGCCGTGCAGCTCTTCCTCGAACGCGGCGACGAACGCCCCCGCGGTCGGGTAATCGACGCGCCGCCCGCTCCACCGGCCCGACATGACGCGGAACGCCACCGACCCGTCGTCGACCTCCACGCGCACACGATGCCCCCGGATCAGGCAGGAGGGCGCCTCATGAGGCTCGTTCTTCTCAAGCCTCAGGTCGTCCTCGCCGATATGATGCCGGCGCAGGATGATGAGCGCCGTCTCGCGCAGGCGCGGCTCGAGGCGTTCGCCGGAGGATGTCATGCGGTGAAGTCTAGCAAACCCGAAATTCCTTCCGAATGCGCGTTTGATCGAGGCTATCGATCGGATGACGGCGCACATTCAAAAGCGACATACCAATATTGATCCACCTCGAAAGAAACCTTGTTTCCGATCGGCATCGCCGCGCCGAACTTGCTTCGCGGCCCCTCGGCGGTGATCGTATATGCGCCGGAACAGAACTTTTGCATCTGCTTTTCGGCATCCGCGCGGCGCGCCCGCTTCATTACCCCCAGGCCGTTGGACATGTACTGGAGGACTCCTCCTCGTCCCGGCTTCTCCTGGCCGGTCTTGAAGAGCTGCACCTTGTCGCCGTGCGTTTCCATCATGTGCGCCGCGCACCCCGAGCCGAAAGCCGCCGCGAAAAACAAGAGGATCGCTCGTTTCATGCCATGAGGTTAGCCTGTCTTCCTCTTCGACGCAAGGGGCAAAAAAAGAAAGCCTTCCCCGACGGCCCCGAGCCGCCTAAGCTCCTCGGCGTCCCGGGCGCGCTCGTGCTTGAAGGCCGCCTCGATGTCGTCGGGGCCGATCGAGGGGTAGCGCGTCCGGTCGTAGACGATGCGCATGTCCGGGCCGTGGAGCAGCAGGGCCGCCTTGCCGGCCGCCAGGAAATCGTCGAGCATCGTCCGGGCGGCGGGGCCCCGGTCCGAATCCGGTTCCACCAGGTTGATCACCAGCACCGGCAGCGCGTATCCGCCGACGGGGATCGTGCCGCTCTCGGTCACCACCAGCCCGACGCGATCGGGCCGGACCTCTTCGGGCAGGTCTTCATGTTCGAGCCAGTAGCACGCGTACCGGCTGCAGACCTCGGGCTGGCCCTGGTCATGAACCGTGCAGCCGCCGGGCCCGAGAAGCCGGCACCATACGCCGGCCGGCTTGTCTAATGCGGGCAAGGGGAACACGTTGCAGCACAAGCGGCACTCGCCGCATTCTCGCATGAGCATAGCTGAGCAAGTTCCGCGCGACGGCGCTACACGAAATCCCGGTTGACACCGCGCGCCCGGAGAGGTGCTTTTACCAACCATGAAAATCCGAGTCCTGGTCGGCACCAAGAAGGGCGCGTTCATCCTGACGTCGGACGGTAAGCGCAAGTCGTGGGATGTTTGGTGCAGACCGAGGACATGCCTCCTGAAGGAACGGCGTCATACGGGAGACAACGAGTTTTTACAGGGCGTCGATAGAAACCGGTGATGCGCGGGGCTATACTGCCGTAAAATCGGCAAGGAGGCACTATGACTATCTCAAAACGACGCGGTCTCGCGGGACGGATCGTCCGCCGCAGCAGCAAGGCGCATCAGACGAGCACGACGTCCACCTCGGGGGCACGGAATCTGTCGGCGGCGTCCTTCCCCGGCGACGGCGCGATACCCAGCACGCGCCGCAAGATCGCAAGAGCCGCGGGCAAGGTCAGCCCGAAGCTCAACCGCGAATTGGCCTAGGTCTGCTCAACCTCCGGGGGCCCGCCATCCGGCGGGCCCCCCCCGGCTACGAGCGCCGGCTCAACGCTCCCAAAGGATGGCCCGCAGCGCCTGCTTCTCCTCGTCGATCTCGCGCGCCGTGCGGACACCGAGACGCCGGAACACGGCCATAGGCGGGCACCAGCCCTGGACGGCGTGCTGGAACAGGAATCCCGCGACCACCGCCGGCAGCACATACCACTTCTTGTTGACGGTCTTTGCCAGCGCCAGCGTCACCAACATCACGACGGAGGCGTTGGCCTCCAAGGTCCTTTCCATGTCCCATTCCCGTTCAAGCTCATCGAGCCGCAGCGTGATGCGCGCCTCGTCCGCATCGCGATAGGAATCGATCCGGCGGGACATGGCCTGGTGGATGCGTTCGTTGATATAAGGCGCCGTCGCTTCTTCGACGCGCGTCGTGGTCTTCGGGATCAGATGGGTTCTCATAGCGCCTCCTCGGGATATTCGGCTGATGACTCAGGATAGGCAGACTCGAGCGGCCGGCCCATAGCGGGCGCGCAAGTCTTTTATTGCGGGGCGGGCCACACAAAAGGCTTACACAGCCGCGATAGCCCGCTCCCGCGATTCTTGTTAGATTCGCGCCCGACGGAAGATCCGGAATGACAGGAGGAGCCCCCATGAAGAAGCAAATGAGCCTGATCCCCATCTTGATACTAGCCGCCGGCGCGGCCGCGTTCGTCGCGGGTTGCGCGGGCGCGGAGAAGCTCTCGGCGAGTTCGTCGTTGCCGGCCGCCGAAGGCACCCTCCTTTGCGACAAGGCCGCCAACGACAACACGAGCATCGACCTGAAGGTGAAGCATCTGGCGAACCCCGACCGCCTGACGCCGCCGGCGGCCGTCTATGTCGTCTGGATGAAGACGGACAAGGACGCGACGCCGCAGAACCTCGGCGCCCTGAAGGTGGATGAAGACCTCAACGGACGCCTCACGACGGTGACGTCCCAGCGCCGCTTCGAAGTGTTCATCACAGGCGAGGCGACGGGACAAGGGATCTCCCCTTCGGGCGCACCCTTATTGTGGGCCAACTGCAACCGCTGAGCCGACGCTATCGGCCGCTGGAGGGCTTTCGGATATCCTTGCGGATAGTTCACGTCGAGATTTGGCGGCCCTTCTATGACGGCTTTAGCACTTTCTTACGGCATCACCCTCCCGAGATGGGCGCCCCCAGACCTATATGGTCATGGAGGCGCCCTGTGAGTCAGGGCTGGTAACCGCTCGTGCTGTCTTGGCGGCGGCCCGTGGGGTCGGTTTCGGAAGGCCGGGTCGTCGTTCGGTTTTGATCGGCATCCAGATGCTTGTTGCGACCGAAAACCCGGTCCCAGAAGGAGCGTTTTTTTCCGGGCTGGAGGTCGCGGGCACCCGCGGTGTCCTTTCGGTACATATCGCGATCCTGAACCGAGGTGTCGTTCGAGTTGTGGATCGTATTCATTTCCGCGTTCGTGTTGACACCGTGTCGGCCGCCGACGGAGCTGTTCATGTCGGACTGAGTGCGGGCGCCGCTCCCGTTCGTCGTCTCGGTTTCGTTCGACGGATCCGCACTCGTCGCTCCGGTTCCCGGATTCTGCCCGCCCGGGTTCTGCGCGAAGACGACCGCCGACAGCGCGGTGCTGATAACGGCAGCGACTATGAGTGACTTATTGATGGATTTCATTGTCCACCTCCTATTGCCCAGATTATAGGAGGGTGAGCGCGCAGCCCGAATGACGCGCACGCAAAGCTTTCGTCTACGACCATAGGAGGAGCGGGGGCTCTTAACCCGCCCATCATTGCGCCCGATCGGGAATTCGAGTATCCTCGACTATGCCGCGCAAACAGATACCCTCTGAACTCGTCGAGAACCGGGCCGCTTTCCTTGCGTTTCTCCGAGCGCGCTTGGGCAGCGACGACGAGGCGGAAGAGGTCCTTCAAGCCGCTTATGTCAAAGGGCTGAAGAGCCGGGCCCGCCCGCGCGATGAAGGCTCCGTCCGGGCGTGGTTCTACTCCATCGTGCGCAACGCCTTGACCGATCATTACCGCCGCAGGGCCGCGCGCGTCGGCGCCGAAGGGCGCGCCGCGCGGGAGACCAAGATGTCCGTGCGCGACGAGGATCGCCTCGAGAAGGCCGTTTGCCGCTGCATGCACGACATCATCCCGACGATGAAGCCCGAGTATGGTGATATCCTGCGGAAAGTGGAGCTCGACGAGGAGCCGCTTCCCAAGCTCGCGAGCCGGATGGGGCTCTCGCGCAACAACGCAACGGTGCGCTTGCACCGCGCCCGGAAGTCCCTTAAGGCCAGCCTCCTGCAGACATGCGGCGCCTGCGCGGCCCATGGGTGCCTCGACTGCTCCTGCCGCAAATAGCCATACCGCGACTGTAATCATCCGCAAGCTGATGCGTCTCCCTCAGTGAAGCCGGGCCAAGCCCCGGATATCAGGAGGAGACCATGAAAGCTCACACGCATGCGGCGACGGTGAAGGATCCAGTTTGCGGGATGACCATCGACCCCGCGGACGCGGCGGCCAAGCTCACCCACGACGGCCATGACGTCCACTTCTGCAGCCTGTCCTGCCGGGACCGGTTCCAGAAAGATCCCGCCGCCTACGAAGACGAGGCGCCCCGGAAGACGCCCCCGTCCGGCGGCGCGGGAACCTACACCTGCCCCATGCACCCCGAGATTCGGCAAGAAGGCCCGGGAGATTGCCCGATCTGCGGCATGGACCTCGAGCCGCTCGCGCCCTCCGCCGAGGACGAGGCGACGCCCGAACTCGACGACAACCGCCGGCGCCTCAAGTGGAGCGCGGCGCTGACCGTGCCTCTGCTCGGCTTGGCCATGGGCGAGATGTTCTCGCCCATGTTCTTTCACCGCGTGCTGCCGTCCGGAGCCATGAACTGGCTTCAGTTCGCGCTCGCGACGCCGGTCGTGCTGTGGGGAGGCGCGTCCTTCTTCCGGCGAGGCCTGGCGTCGCTCAAATCCCGGAACCTCAACATGTTCACCCTCATCGCCTTGGGCACGGGCACCGCCTTCGCCTATAGCGTGTTCGCGACCATAGCACCCGGCCTCATCCCCGCCGCGTTCTCAGGCCACAACGGCGTCCAGGTGTACTTCGAAGCCGCCGCGACCATCGTGACCTTGGTCCTCCTCGGACAGATCCTTGAGCTGCAGGCGCGCGGCCAGACGAGCCTCGCGATCAAGTCTTTGCTCCAGCTCGCCCCGAAGACGACGCGCCGCGTCCGAGCGGACGGCTCCGAGGAAGAGATCCCTCTCGACGGCGTCGCCGTTGGCGATCACCTACGCGTACTCCCGGGAAGCCGCGTACCGGTGGACGGCACGGTCTTGAGCGGAGGAAGCGCCGTCGATGAGTCGATGCTGACCGGCGAGCCGCTGCCCGTGGAGAAGGCCCCCGGCGATCGCGTGAACGCGGGCACGACCAATCAGACCGGAAGCTTCATAATGGAAGCCCGCGGCGTCGGCGCCGCGACGATGCTGGCGCAGATCGTCATGCTCGTCTCTCAGGCGCAGAGAAGCCGCGCCCCGATCCAGCGCCTCGCCGATCTCGTCTCAAGCTGGTTCGTCCCGGCCGTCATCATCACCGCCATCGTCACTGCGATCGCTTGGGCGGTCTTCGGCCCCGAGCCCGCCGCGGCGTACGCCTTGGTCAACGCCGTCGCCGTCCTCATCATCGCCTGCCCCTGCGCCCTGGGCCTGGCCACGCCCATGTCCATCATGGTCGCCACGGGACGCGGCGCGCAGGCCGGTGTGCTGGTCCGCAGCGCCGAGGCGCTCGAGACCCTGGAAAAGGTCGACACCTTGGTGTTCGATAAGACGGGCACGCTCACCGAGGGCCGCCCGCGCCTGACCGCGGTCGTGTTGGCGGAGGGATTCCAGGAGGCTTCCGTGCTCCGCCTGGCCGCCGCGCTGGAGAAGTCGAGCGAGCATTCTCTCGCCGCGGCCGTGCTGGCCGGCGCCGCGGAGCGAGGCGCCGGCGAGGTTCCTGACGCGGAGCATTTCGGATCGGTGACGGGTCAGGGCATCGCGGGAACCGTCGGGGGGCGGAAGGTGCTCGTGGGCAACGCCGCTCTGCTGACGGCGCGCGGCGTCATGCTTGGGGACCTCGCGGTCCGGGCGGACACCTTACGCTCGGAAGGCATGACCGCGCTCTTCGTCGCCGTCGACGGGAAGGCCGCCGCCGTGCTGGGCGTGGCCGACTCCCTCAAGGCCGGCGCCGAGGAGGCGATCCGCTCGCTGCGCGCGGACGGCCTGCGATTGGTGATGCTCACCGGCGATCACAAGGCGACCGCGGAAGCCGTGGCGCGGCGTCTGGGTATCGAGGAGGTGCACGCCGGGGTGTCGCCCGCCGACAAGGGCGCCGTCATCGAGCGCCTGCGCGCCGAAGGCCGGAGCGTGGCCATGGCGGGCGACGGCGTCAACGACGCCCCCGCACTGGCACTCGCGCATGTCGGCATCGCCATGGGCACCGGCACCGACATCGCCATCCAGAGCGCCGGCATCACCTTGGTGCGCGGCGACCTGAAGGGGATCATGCGGGCGCGCGACCTCAGCCGCGCGACGATGCGCAACATCCGGCAGAACCTGTTCCTCGCCTTCGTCTATAACGCGCTCGGCATCCCGGTCGCCGCCGGCATTCTGTATCCCGTCTTCGGCGTCCTGCTCAGCCCGATGATCGCGAGCGCCGCGATGAGCGTCAGCTCGGTCTCCGTGATCGCCAACGCCCTGCGGCTTCGCAAGGCGGCGCTATGAACATGGCGATACTCATCGGGACGATTCTCGCGCTCGCGGCGGGGCTATTGGCCGCGGGCGTCGGCCTGGACCGCGAGCGCGCTCGAGGCGGCGGTCGGCGCGGCGTTCATCGCGGCCGCAGCGCTCGGCTTTCGATCGTCGCTGTGGATCGTCGCGCTCGCCCTCGCGGCTCACGGCCTATTCGACCTGGCCCACGGCAAGTTCATCTCGAATCCGGGCGTGCCCGTCTGGTGGCCGGACTTCTGCATGATGTTCGATCTGGTGTTCGCGGCATGCTTGGCATGGCTGCTCAAATCCGGGCGCATTCGAACCGTCTCGAGACAAGAATAAACGCCCCTGGAATCAGGAAATGAAAAGCCCTCCATCGCTGGAGGGCTTCGACTATCCTTGAGGATAGTTGCGTCGAGATTGGCTGCCTGTCATTAGCAGTATCAGAACTTGACTAAGCGGCCAGTCCGGACACCGCCGGGATTCCTCCTGTTCTCGTCGCTTCAACGACATTGTTTACGTGATCACTTCCGACTAATGCTGGGCACGTCCAGCCCCTCGATGATGAGCTGCGCCTGGATCGATCGGAGAGGGGAGCGGGGGTCCGAAGGATCATCGAGGCTTTTCCCCGGGCAAAGCGTGTATTTGAATTGATGATGCCCCTGGATGCGCTTCGGCGAGATGCCATGGACGGAGATGAGCCAACGCATCAGGGTCTTCAAGCTGGCGACTTGCTCCAATGGCGGCCGCTGGCGCGAAAAGTCTCCGAGCAGCACTACGCCGATGCTGCCGCGATTGTTTCCTTCCGTATGGGCGCCGAGCCGGTCGACCGGACGCCCTTGGAAGATTCGTCCTTTCCAGTCGATCATGTAGTGGTATCCGACGTCGCTCCAGCCCCGGACACGCTTGTGCAGGTCCTGCGCTTGGTGGACATGAGCGACGGCGGCGTTCCAGCTCGCTTTATTCGTTCCGATCGCCATGACGGTGTTGGTCACGAAATGCGCCGTGTGATGTACGACGATGCGATTCTTGGCCTGGTCGAGCGGGATTGTCTTCGCGTTTTCCGCGCGCCACTCCGTGCGGGAGTGAATGAACGGCTTCAGGGCGCTCTTCGGGGTGATGCCGGCCGACGGCGGCGGACACGCGACCACGAGAAGGCCCAGCAACGCCGCGGCTCGTCGTGCGCGACTTTTCACGATGGGAAGCGGGGTCCCTGGCCAGATGACTTCAGAACTTGGATTTCCACAGAACAGCCAGTCAACAGCATGCGGTTATGAAACTTCATGTCCATGCCACATTCTATTAGTTCGAGGTGCAGCCAATCTCAAAAGCCGAGGCGAAGTCGGTCAAATAGCCGCTCCCATAGGCCGTGCGTGAAGGGAGGCGGCGCGAGTCTCCCCTCCTTTAGCTTGAGGATGCGCCGGCGATAGTCCTGCCTTCCGTCCCATCCGCAAATGTACTCGTATAGCTCGGCCGTTCCTCCGTCTGCGGCGAATGCGACCGGCTCATCCGGGGCTCCTTCGAACCAGAACTGCCTCCGGCCGGAGTTCCAGGCCATGCGCGGAGCGGACTTCTCCTGAAACAAGGCGACAGTCGCGATCTGCTTGTTGACCCCGACTTCACAGATGCCGAAGAAGAGCGCGGCGCAGGAAGAATTGGGCGACTCATAGAGACGCTCATGCAGATGAAACCGAGAGCGCCTCTTCCATCCGGAGGCCCCATAGAGCACGCGAAGGTCGATGTTCCAGCCAGAGAGGTCCAAGCGGCTATTTTAGTGAAATTGAGCGGCGCGACCACAACACCGACCAAGTACCGCCGTGGCGCGAAGGGCGCTGAGCCCATCCCCGGCCGCCGCACACCGGAAAACAAGAAAGCCCTCCATCGCTGGAGGGCTTTTTGACTCGCACCGGTGCGAGTTCACGTCGAGATTGGCTGCCCGAAACCGACAATATCAGAACCTGGCTTCGGGCTCAAAACCAGAGCAACCCGCGCTTCAGCGAGGATCGGGACCCGCACGGCGACTTTTTCCAGCTTACTTCCTGGCGATATTCTGGCGCGTCTTCGCCAGCCAGGCTCCGACGGTCTCGGAAGCCTCTTTCAGCAGGGGCGCCGGCGGCGCGCCCAGATCGCCCCGTCCCTTGAGCGTCACGCGGTCCGCCTGGATGCCCGCGTTCTTGAGGCCTTCCCAGAGGCCTTCCCTCGCTGAGGCCGGGACATAGACCTCGTCTTGGGCCTCCAAGAAGAGCACGGGCAGGTCCTTGCGCAGGCGGGCGATCTCCCGCAGGGGTTGCGGAGGGCGGACGAAGATACTCAGCAGCCGCGAGACCAGCCAGGCGGTCGGCCTCCAGCTGCCCTGAGAGCGAAGGCGATGCGCCATGGCCTCGGCGACGTTGTCGAAGCCTTGGACGAGGATGAGACAGGAGATCGAGGGATCGTCGGCGGCGGCGCGCAGGGCAAACGGGACTCCGGAGCCGACGCCCGCTACGCAAACCCGGCCGCCTTCGACGTCGGGCCGGGCGCGCAGAGCCGCGGCGATCCCGGCGACGGCCTCGGAGGTCTCGCGCGCGGCGCTCTTGAGCCTGCCGGCGTCCTTGAGCATGCCCCAGGCCGTCTCGGAAAGGAGCGGCTCATACGGAGCCTTGAAGTACGCCAGCACCGCCGGTCGCGCCGGTTCCGGCGGCTCGAAGCCGACGACGACGACGGCGGGAAGCTTGCCGAGCAGCTTGTCATTCGGCCTCATGACCCGGGCGGTCACGGCGCCCACCTTGAGCGCTTCTCCGTAGTAGCCCTTGGGCCGCGGCGTGCTGCTGAAGTGAGCGACGCCCTGATGATCCCACTGATAGATGGTCTTCGGTGCGGCGTAGACCTGGCATGCCGCGAGCAAAGAAAAAATGAAGCGCATGGGTATAATTATACTTGAGGGGAGGTCGAAAGAGGGCTACTTCGTCGGCTTTTTTCTAGAGCGTCGCTGTCGACAGCGTGCGCGACCGGAATCGTTCAGATAAAACTTGGCCCCTGCCCATCCAAACCGTAAACCTGGATGAGAGGGGCCGACTGTCGAATACCGTCAGGATTGGCCGCCCGTCGTTAGCAGCATCAGAACTTTTTATCAGGCAGAAGGCTGTTCCAGCTCGCGCTATCCCGCTGCCACAATCACGGACTAAGACTTAGGGCCCGGGCCCTAATAGGCCTTATGACCCTACTGTGCATGGGCCATACGGACATGCTCATTACAAGAGAGGGCGATATGAAGACCATGATCTTCCTGATGGCGAGCCTGGCGGCGGAGTCCTCGTTCGCGTGCCCCCAGCCCCGGTACGAGTCAGCGATGAGCGAGGCCGTGGCCCAGGTTCGGGCGATGACTCCCGCCAAGGCGGGAGAAGCCCTCGAGGCGTTGCGCGGCACGACGGGAGCCTCCGGCCTAGCGGGACGGCTCGGCTACGGCTCCCTGCTCGCCGTGCGCGCCCAGGGGCATCAGGTCGAAGGCGGGGTCTACTGCGACGAGGCGCCGACCGAGGCCGATCCCATCGGCGATCGCTGGATTGGTGTCGCGACAACCAACGGCCACCGCTTCCGCCTCGACCTCCATGTCGCGACAGGCCGTCCCGACCCCGCCGACATCCAGGAGCTCGGCGCCTGGGAGAGCGACCCGAAGAGCATCGTGTCCGCGGCGTCCTTCTCCGGGCAGGGGGCCTTCGCCGACCTCTGGTCCAAGCTCAAGAGCAAGCTGATGAGCCTTGCCGGCCGTCCATACGTCTTCGGCGGGACGGACTGCGCCTGGCTCCCGCACGCCGCTTTGAACTCCCTGCCGGGGACATGCAGCCGGGCCCGTTCTTATTTCGACCACGACAGCGCCTGCTTCACGCGCTGCGACGCCGGGCCCTATCTCCCGGGGGACCTCATCCTGATGGGCCGCTCCGAGCCGGACCACTGGGTCATCCTCTCGGAGGTCAACGACCAGCGCCGCGCCAACTCGCCGGCGAACAAGATCATCGACCAATCCTCGGACTGCGGCGGCCACTGCGGGGAGGGCCAGGTACGGCCAAATCTCGCCTCACGGCGCGTCTTCGCCTGCGCGCGCCCGAAGGCGCTCGCTGCGGCGGCCGCGGCCGACGACGCCGCCTCCCGCGACAGGATCATCGCGGCGCGGCGGTCCGACAAGGTCGTCGCGGCGGCGCTCGTCTCGGCCGAGTCCCTCGCGCGCTGAGGAACGCAGGACGCCTAACGGAAAAAAGAAAGCCCTCCATCGCTGGAGGGCTTGTACGGCCGGGAAGAGTTCGAGACTCAAATTGGCTGCGGGACTAGGACTCGAACCTAGAAAAGCGGATTCAGAGTCCGCTGTGATACCATTTCACCATCCCGCAATAACGACGATATTATAGCACTGCCCGGGCCGCCACGCCAGACCGGGCGGCCCTGACGGCCTCGGCGAGGAGCCACGCGGTCCAGATCGCCAGGAGCGGTATCCCGAGCGGATGCAGGTGAAAGGACGCGGCGAAATCGCCGCGCATCGCGGCCACGACCGCGTGGCCCATGCCGCAGCCCGGGCAACGATGCCCGGTGAGCAGGCGGACCGGGCAAAGCACGAGGCTTCCCCCCGCCCCGGACGCCGCCTGCACCGCGCAGAGGATCCACGCGGCGCCGGCGACGACGGAGAACGGCAGGGGATGCCGGATCTTCAGCACAATTTATTGAGCTCGTGCTGGTAGATGGCGTCGGTGATGATGGTCAAGCCCAGGCAGGCGAGCACGGTGCCGATGATAGGAAGATTGGGGTTGGCGTCCCTCCCTTTCTCCTTGAGCCAGCTGTAAAGCTCGGCGCCCATCTTGTACTCGTAGTAGATGTGGTACAGGCCGCAGGTCACGATCGACAGGAGCAGCCACGGCAGGAACTTAAATTCCTCGCGGCCGAGAAGCTGGTTCATCGCCAGGAACTGACGGTAGTTCCAGTAGATGTTATAGATCCCGCAGGTGATGAGGGAAAGGACGATGCCTGTCGCGATCTCGATCTGATGCTCTGAGGACAGCGGCTTGTCGGTGGTCATGGGTCCAGTATGACAGGGCCGGAACCACCCGTCAAGACATCGGTCAGCGCGCGGCGGGGACCGCGACGATCGCGTTCCAGGCGGAGCGGGCCGTGTCGGCGAAGCGGAACATCGACAGGTCGCCGCCGGAGATCAGGCCCATACGGGCGAACTCGTCGAAGTCGAGGATTTTCCCCCAGTACTCCTTCTGGCCGACCAGTACGATCGGCACGCGCGCCATCTTGCCGGTCTGCATCAAAGTGAGGACCTCAAAAAGCTCGTCCATCGTGCCGAAGCCGCCGGGGAAGTAGACGAGCCCCATCGAGCCGTGGCGCAGGGCCATCTTGCGCGTGGAGAAATTCGTGAACTCGAACTCGAGCCCGGGGGTCGCGTATTCGTTGAGGCCCTGCTCGTGGTCGAGGATGATGTTGTAGCCCACGCTGGGGCCGCCCGCCTCGAAGGCACCCTGGTTGGCGGCCTTCATGATGCCGGGGCCGCCGCCGGTGACGACGGCGATCTCGCCGCCGCCTTCCTCCGCGACGATGCGCCCGAACTCGCGCGCGATCTCGTAGTACTTCGACATCTCAACGGCCTGGCGCGCGGAGTAGACGAGCGCTCGCTCATCGGGACGCTTGGGCTTGCTGCCGTGCTTGGCAATGAGCGCGTTGAGCTTAGCGCGGGCATCCTCAGGCGTCAGGATGCGCGCGGAGCCGTAGGCGGTGACGGTCGCCTTCACGCCGGCGGCGCGCAGGCGCCTGGCGGGCTCGGTCATCTCACGGACGAGGACGCTCGTGTCCAGCGTAGCCGCCAGGCCGATGGCGTTGGGAACGAGGAAACGGGCGGCGGGCTTGGAGAGCGTCCCGGCGGCCCTCTTCGCGGCCGCCTGGCGCAGGCGCGGGCCCTGGACGTTGAACAGGCCGTCCTTGCCGCGGACGAACACCTTGCGGTCCTTGCCCGCGTACACCGACACGCTCGCCACGCCGATCGCGGCGCCGGTGCGGACGAAATCGTTGATGATGTCGCGCACCTCGGCGACGGGCACGGCGTCGCGGGACTCCAGCGCGATCGCGACGGCGCCCGGGGCCAGCTGATGGCGCGTCGCGTGCTGAAGGACCTGCTCGTTGGCGTGCTCGAGCTGGACCTTGAGCTCGCCGCCGGGGAACAGGCTCTTCATCTCGGTGACGACGCCGTCGACGATGAGATCGGGGGTCTTGCCCGCCTCGCGGATCACGAGCTGAAGATCGTTCGAGTGCAGCTGGATCTTGCGGATCAGCGCGGCCTCGTGCGGCTGGACCTCGGGGAGGTTCGCGGCCAGCTCAGGGCGGCCCGTCAGGTCCACGGAGCGGAAGCTGCCGCCCTTCGCGTCGGTGTAGACACGCAGGTCGAGCCGCTCGATCTTGTCCCATTTCACCGCGAGCTCGTTGATGAAATGCTCGGTGTTCGGCGTGTGCGGGATGACGGCGCTCGCCTCGCGCGCGTTGTTCAGGCGGATGACCGAGACGCTCCTCGTCCCGAGGGGCATCGGCAGATCCGCCGGGGAGGCGTTCTCGAGCGCGGACTTCGCGGCCGCGCCGTCGAAGGCGGCCGAGGCGGCGGCGGCATCGGCCATGCCGACGAGGCGGCCGAGGTCCTTGAGGTTGGAGGACGTGCCCTGCGCCTGGCTCGCGAGCGGGACGAGGCCCGCGTCCTTGACGGGTGCGGCGCCCGGAAGCAAGGCGGGGGCGGCGAAGGCGGGCTGGAAGGAGACCGCGGCCGCGGGAATGACCGAGGCGGCGAGCGCGGGGATCGGCGCGGGCGAGAACGCCGGCGCCGAGAGGCCCGGCGTGAAGGGCAGCGACAGCGTGGGCACGGAGAAGGAGGGAGCCAGGCCCGGCGCGAGCGCGGGCGAGAACGACGGGACGACGGAAACCGATCCGGGAACGGCGACTCGAACCTGGGCCGCGGCGGGGGCCGCGGAGCCGAAGGCCAGCAGCGCGGAAAGCAACAGGCGCATGTTCATCCTCATGAGGATAGCGTCCTATGTAAGGAAGCGCGTGGGCCCTCCGGCCCTCATTTATCCGACAAAAGTCCTAGGCTCCCCGCCTTGACGGATGGGGCCGCGGACCTTACAATAGTCAGCAATGGCGAAGATCCTGGTCATCGACGACGAGCAGCCCATCGTGGAGCTGCTCAGCCTGCGCCTGACCGAGGCCGGGCATCAGGTGGTCGTCGCGATGGACGGATTCTCAGGCCAGATGGTCGCCTCGCGCGAGAAGCCCGACCTGATCATCCTCGACTTCAACATGCCGGCGGCCAACGGCGCGAAGGTGCACGAGCGCCTGCGCGGCAACACCTTCACGGCCGGGACGCCGATCGTCTTCCTCACGGCAACGCCGATCGGCGAGATCATCACCCAGGTCAAGGACGACAACCTGACGCGCTTCCTGCAAAAGCCCGTCGATTTTCCGCTCCTGCACAAAACGATCGCCGCGCTCCTTCCCGGTGCGGCCCCGGCGGCGCCCGGCGCCAGCGGCGACGTCCTCGACCTCGACTGAGATCGGATCGCTCTTGACGCGCCGCCCACTCTCAATTACTATTGTTAGCAATGGCGAAGATACTGATCATCGATGACGATCCGTCCTTTATCGGGCTCCTGTCGGTGCGCCTGATCACGGAGGGGCACGACGTGGTCTCCGCGCTTGACGGATTCTCGGGGCCGATGATCGCCGCGCGCGAGAAGCCTGACCTGATCATCCTCGACTACAACATGCCGGCGGCCAACGGCGCGAAGGTCCACGAACGTCTGCGCGGTAATGACTTCACGGCCAGCACGCCGATCATCTTTCTGACATCGACGCCGGTCGGCGAGATCATCACCCAGGTCAAGAATGACAACCTGACGCGCTTCCTGCAAAAGCCCGTCGATTTCGCTCTGCTGGCCAAGACGATGGGCGCCTTTCTGCCGACGGCGGAGCCCGCGCCGCCCGCCGCGTCGGCGCAGCCGGAGCTCCCTCCCGTGCCGCCAAAACGCTACGACCCGGACGCGCCGCCCAGCATCAACGGCGATGTCCTCGACCTCGACTGAGACCAAATTGCTCTTGACGAACCGCCCCATCTAACTTACTATTGTTAGCAGTGGCTAAGATCCTGATCGTCGATGACGACCCCGACTGCGTCGAGCTTCTCTCCATCCATCTGCTGCACGAGAGGCACTCCGTGGTCGGCGCCAAGGACGGCCCGGACGCGCTCGAACGCGCCTCGTGGGAGCGCCCGGACCTGATCCTCCTCGACCTGCGCATGCCCACCGTGGACGGCATCCGCGTCATCGAGATCCTGCGCGGCAACGCGCTGACGGCGAACACGCCCATCATCCTGATGAGCGCCGCCGACAAGGAATGGGCGACGCGCCGCCTGCTGCCGGATCCGATCGTGCGTTTTATCGAGAAGCCCCTCGACTTCGGCGCGCTCGACAAGATGCTCGCCGAACTCCTCCCCGCCCCCAGCCGCTAAGACGGACCCTCCGGCGGATGGACGCTGTAATAAAGAATTTGTTACCATATCCTCGTCGCAAACCCCATTCCCGACGGAGGATGACGATGGCTTTTTTCATCGGACGCGACCGTGAAGCCCGAAGGGCCTACGGATTTGACGAGATCGCGCTGGTTCCCGGCGACATGACGGTCAACCCCGACGAGGTCGACACGACCCTCCAGCTCGGCAACGTCAAGCTCGAGATCCCCTTTCTCGCCTCGGCGATGGACGGAGTCGTCGACGTGGAGTTCGCGATCGCGATGGGCAAGCTCGGCGGCCTCGGGGTCCTGAACCTCGACGGCATCAGCACCCGCTACGACAAGCCCCGCGAGGTCGTTTCCCAGATCGCCGGCGCGACCCCCGACGAGGCCACCCGCCTTGTGCAGGAGATGTACCGCCCGCCCGTGAAGGAAGAGCGCATCGCCGAGCGCATCAAGCAGATCAAGGCCGCCGGCGTGCCCTGCGCGATCTCCACGATCCCGCAGAACGCCGACAAGTACGGCCGCATCGCGATGGAGGCCGGCGCCGACATCTTCGTCGTGCAGTCCACCGTCACGACCGTGCGTCATAAAGCGACCAAGTACGTGCCCTTCGACATCGCCAAGTTCTGCAAGACGATGAAGATCCCCGTCATCGTCGGCAACTGCGTGACCTACTCGGTCGCCACCGAGCTGATGGAGGCGGGCGTCTCCGGCCTGCTCATCGGCGTCGGACCGGGAGCCGCCTGCACCACGCGCGGCGTCCTCGGCCTCGGCGTGCCGCAGGTGACGGGCACGGTCGACTGCGCCGCGGCGCGCGACTTCCACTTCAAGCGCACCGGCCGCTACGTGCCGATCATCACCGACGGCGGCATGTCCACCGGCGGCGACATCTGCAAGGCGATCGCCTGCGGCTCCGACGGCGTCATGGTCGGCTCGGCCTTCGCGCGCGCGAAGGAAGCGCCCGGCCAGGGCTTCCACTGGGGCATGGCCACGCCGCACGCGAACCTGCCGCGCGGCACGCGCATCCAGGTCGGCATTACTGGAACGCTTGAAGAAATTCTATATGGCCCGTCCCGCCTCGACGACGGCTCCCAGAACCTGGTCGGCGCCCTGCGCACGTGCATGGGCTCGGTCGGAGCCTCGACGATGCGCGAGATGCAGACCACCGAGATCATCATCGCGCCCTCCATCAAGACCGAGGGCAAGATCTTCCAGAAGGCCCAGCGCATCGGGATGGGGAAGAATTAGATGAGCGTCGCCGCTCTTGAAGCCGAGAAGATCCTCATCCTCGACTTCGGGAGCCAGTACACCCAGCTGATCGCGCGCCGCCTGCGCGAGCTCGAGGTGTACTGCGAGATTCTTCCTTTCAAGGCGACGAAGGCGCAGATCCAGGCCTCGAAGTGCGCGGGCATCATCCTGTCGGGAGGGCCCGCCTCGGTCCACGAGAAGGGCTCGCCGCGCCCGGATAAGTTCGTGTACGAGGCCGGCGTGCCGGTGCTCGGCATCTGCTACGGCATGCAGCTGCTCGTCGAGCTGCACGGCGGCAAGGTCGTCCCGTCGAAGAAGCGCGAGTACGGCCACGCCGACCTCGAGATCGTGGCGGAAAGCCCGCTGTTCGCGGACCTGCCCAAGCATCTCCAGGTGTGGATGAGCCACGGCGACAGCGCGGCGCGCCTGCACAACGGCTTCCGCGTGGACGCGCGCACGGGCTCCGCCCCATTCGCCGCGATCTCCGATGAAGCAAAGCGGCAGTACGGCATTCAATTCCATCCCGAGGTCGTGCACACGCCCCTAGGCTTCAAGATCCTCGAGAACTTCGCGCGGCGCATCTGCAAGTTCGATAAGCGCTGGAGCATGTCCTCTCTCCTCGAACGGCAGGTCACGGCGATCAAGGCTCAGGTCGGAGACGGCAAGGTCGTCTGCGCGCTGTCGGGCGGCGTCGACTCGACCGTCGCGGCGACATTAATCGCGAAAGCGATTGGTTCGCGGCTGTACTGCATTTACGTGGATACCGGATTGGGAAGGCACGGCGACCGGGAACGCGCGGAGAAGGTGCTGGGACAGGAGCTTAAGCTCAATCTGAAAGTAGTGGACGCGTCGAAACTTTTCCTAGGCCGATTAAAAGGCGTCTCGGACCCGGAGCGTAAACGAAAGATCATTGGAAAATCGTTTATCGAGATTTTTGACAAAGAAGCGAAACGGATCAAAGGGGTAACCTTCCTGGCCCAAGGGACCTTATACCCCGACGTCATTGAGTCTGTGTCGGTGCACGGCCCGTCGGTGGTGATCAAATCTCACCACAATGTCGGCGGCTTGCCGAAAAAGATGAAGCTTTCGCTCGTGGAACCTTTGCGCATGCTGTTTAAAGACGAGGTGCGGCTCCTCGGAAAGGAGCTTGGAATATCTTCCGATCTCCTCGGCCTGCACCCCTTTCCCGGACCGGGCCTCGCCATCCGCGTGCTCGGCGCCGTGACCCCCGAGCTGCTGAAGACGCTTCGCGACGCGGACCTCATCATGCGTCAGGAGCTCAAGGCCGCCGGCTGGTACGACAAGGTCTGGCAGGCGTTCGTGGTGATCCTCCCCTCCGTGCGCTCCGTCGGCGTGATGGGCGACGGGCGCACGTACGAGAATACGGTCGTGGTCCGCTCCGTGGACAGCCGGGACGGCATGACCGCCGACTGGTCGCGCCTCCCGTACGACCTGCTGCAGAAGATCTCGAGCCGGATCGTGTCCGAGGTCAAGGGCGTGAACCGGGTCGCCTACGACATCTCCTCAAAGCCTCCCGCCACCATCGAATGGGAGTAATGACTACTTTGCCTTCATCCGTTGATATCGCCGGCCTCCCGCTTCTGCGCCGCGGCAAGGTTCGGGACGTCTATGATCTGAATGATCGGCTTTTAATTGTGGCCTCCGACAGATTGTCGGCCTTCGATGTGGTTTTGCCGACGCCGATTCCTGATAAAGGAAAAATCTTAACGACGGCCGCGTTGTTCTGGTTCGACCTGACGAAGGATGTCGTGCCGAACCATCTGATCTCCGCGGACTTCGATGTGATCCAGAAAGCGCTTCCCGACAACGTGCGCCTGGACAAGAACTGGTTTGACGGGCGGATGATGCTGGTGCATAAGGCCAAGCGCGTTGACGCGGAGTGCGTGGCGAGGGCGTATCTGGCCGGTTCAGGCTGGAAGGAATACAAATTGAACGGCAACGTCGTTGGGCACTCTCTTCCGGCGGGACTCAAAGAGGCCGACAAATTGCCTTCGCCCATTTTTACGCCCGCGACGAAGGCTGATGAGGGGCACGACGAGAATATCAGCCGAGAAAGATTGGCCGAGATGGTGGGAACGGATCTGGCTAAGACCCTGGAAGAACTTACGCTTCGCGTGTTCGCGGTAGCGTCAGAACATTTAGCTAAGCGCGATCTTATTCTGGCCGACACGAAGTTCGAGTTCGGGTTTATCAACGACAAACTTTGTCTGATCGACGAGATCCTCACGCCCGATTCCTCCCGCGTGTGGGAGAAAAAAGACTGGAAGCCCGGGAAGACTCCTGACGGATTCGACAAACAATTCGTTCGTGATTATCTCGAAAAATCCGGCTGGAACAAACTCCCCCCCGCACCCGCGCTTCCGGCCGCCGTTGTTGACGGCACGCTATCTCGATATCGCGACTTCCTAAAAAAGGTGACCCTGTGAGCCTCAAACTTCAGCCGGCGCACATCCACCTCATCGAGGTGAAGCTCAAAAACGAGTTCAACGACGCCGAGGGAGCCGCCGCGATGGCGTTGCTCCGGGAGCAGGGCCTCTCCAATCTCAAAGAGGTCCGCATGGGCCGCATCTATGAGATCACCGGGGCGCTGTCCGCGACCCAGGCTCATCAGGCCGGCAAGGACCTTCTCTGCGACGCCGTGACCCAGGAGTTCCGCCTGGTCCCGGCCTCGCCCGCGCCGATGAACGGCATGAATTTCTGGCGCGTCGAGGTCTGGCTCAAGCCCACCGTCTCCGATCCCGTGGGCGCCACGGTCATCGAGGCGATCGTCGAGGCCGGCCTGCCCCGGCCCACCGCCGCGCGCTGCGCGATGCTTTACCTGCTCAACGGCCGCGCCGTGAAGGCGCAGGTCGAGAAGGCCGTGGCCAAGTCGCTGGCCAATCCGCTCATCCACCGCGTCGCCGTCACCGAGGCCCACCCTTGAGCCAGATCGCCGAAGCCGCCGCCGATTCCTTCCCCATCCTGGGCAAGTCGCCCAAGGAGCTGCGCGTGATCGGGAACTCGCGACATCTCTCTTTATCCGATGTCGAATGGGCCGCGATCCAGGGCCACTTCAAGACATTGAAGCGCGAGCCGTCCTTGGCCGAGGTCGAGACGATCGCGCAGACCTGGTCGGAGCACTGCAAGCACAAGACCTTCACGAGCCCGATCCGCTACACCGAGGGCAAGAAGACGCGCTCGATCAAGAACCTGTTCCAGGAAACGATCGTCGCCGCGACCATGGCCGTCAAGAAGCCCTGGTGCCTGTCGCTGTTCTCGGACAACGCCGGCGTCGTCGCGTTCGGCAAGAAGTGGGCGCTCGCCTTCAAGGTGGAGACGCACAACCATCCGTCCGCCCTCGAGCCCTACGGCGGCGCGGCCACCGGCGTCGGCGGCGTCGTGCGCGACATCCTCGGCGTCGGCCTGGGCGCGAAGCCCGTGCTCAACACCGACACCTTCTGCTTCGGCCGCCCCGACTACAAGGGCGCGCTCCCCGAAGGCTCCCATCACCCGATGAGGACCTTGCGCGGCGTGGTCGCCGGCGTGCGCGACTATGGCAACCGCATGGGCATCCCGACGGCCGGCGGCGGCATCTGGTTCGATGACGAATACCGCCTGAACCCTCTCGTGTTCTGCGGCACCGTCGGCATCATGCCCCAGTGGGCCGTCAAGAAAGAGGTCAGACCGGGCGACCTCATCGTCGCAGTCGGCGGCAGGACGGGCCGAGACGGCCTCCACGGCGCGACGTTCTCGTCCGCCAACCTCGGCGCGGACGCGCCCTCCTCCGCGGTGCAGATCGGGCACGCGATCCAGGAGAAGCGCGTCCTCGACGCCCTCCTCATCGCGCGCGACAAGAAGCTTTACGGCTCCATCACCGACTGCGGCGCGGGCGGTTTCTCGTCGGCGATCGGCGAGCTCGGCGCGGACTGCGGCGCGCTCGTGCGCCTGGAGAACGCCCCGCTCAAGGTCACCGACCTCGACAGCTGGGAGATCTGGTTGTCCGAGTCGCAGGAGCGCATGGTTCTGGCCGTGCCGCAGAAGTCCCTCAAGGCCCTCGAGGCCGTGTTCGCCGCCGAAGGCTGCGAGCTCGCCGTGCTGGGAGAGTTCACAAAGACCGGCCGCCTCGAGGTCATGCACCACGAGGCCGTCATCGTCGACCTGGACATGAAGTTCCTTCATAAGGGCCTGCCGCGCGTCGAGCGCACCGCCGTCTGGAGCGCGCCTGCGTCGGCGAAGGCTTCGGGCGGCTCGATCAAGAAGGCCGGCGAGGCTCTCAGCGAGATGATCGGCCACCTCAACGTCTGCTCGCGCGAGTGGGTGATCCGCCAGTACGACCACGAGGTCCAGGGCGGCCTGCTCGTCAAGCCCCTGCAGGGCGTGCGCCACGACGGCCCCGGCGACGCCTGCGTGATCTGGCCCCACGCCGCCACCGGCGACATGGACGACTTCTCCTGCTTCGCCGTCGGCCACGGCCTCAACCCCGACTATGGCCGCATCGACCCCTATTGGATGGCGCTCGCGGCCGTGGACGAGGCCCTGCGCAACCTGACCTGCGTGGGCGCCGATCCGGCGCGCGCGGCCCTGCTCGACAACTTCTGCTGGGCCAGCCCCGAAGACCCCAAGCAGCTCGGCGCGCTCGTCCGCGCGGCCGAGGGCTGCCGCGACGCGGCCAAGGGCTTCGGAGCCCCCTTCATCTCCGGCAAGGACTCGATGTTCAACCAGTCAAAGGATGAGAAGGGCAAGGATCTCGCGATCCCCGGAACGCTCCTGATCTCCGCGGTGGCGCCCGTCCCCGACGGGCGCAAGGCCGTCACGATGGACTTTAAGGGCCCTGGCAACGCGTTGTACATGATCGGCCGCACCAACGACGAGCTCGGCGGCTCCCTGTATCACCGTATTCTAGGACGTGTCGGCGGGGAAGTTCCCAAGGTCTGCCCTGCCGCCGCCATCGACGGCTTCAAGGCCCTGCACGCGGCGATGAACCGCGAGCTCGTCCTGTCGGCCCACGACCTGTCCGAGGGCGGCCTCGCGTTGTGCGCCGCAGAGATGGGCTTCACCGGCGAGTTCGGCTGCCTGATAGATCTCGACGAATGCCCGCGCGATCCGCGCATCTACAGCAACGAGACGCTCCTGTTCTCCGAGACCCCTTCCCGAATACTCGTCGAGGTGAAGCCGGAGAACGAATCCGCCTTCCTGCGCCACTTCGGCAAGAGCACCAAGTCCGCGATGGTGCGCCGCGTCGGCCAGACGACGGCCAACCCGATCATCAAGGTCACCGGGCTCGAAGGCTCGACCTGCCTCGAGGAATCGCTCAAAGAGCTCAAAGAAAAATGGCAGGCCCCCCTGCCGAGGATCCTCGGATGAAAAAGCCAAAAGTCCTGATCCTGCGCGCCGCCGGCACCAACTGCGAGCTCGAGACCGCCAACGCCTTCAACCACGTCGGCGGCGATGCCGAGCTCGTCCACATCTCCGAACTGCGCAGCGGCAAGAAGAAGCTGATGGACTACGCCATCCTCTCCATCCCCGGCGGCTTCTCCTTCGGCGACGACGTCGGTGCGGGCAAAGTCTTGGCCAATCAGGTGCGCCATACTTTGACCGACCTTCGTCAGTTCGTTCGCCTCGGCCGCCCGGTCATCGGCATCTGCAACGGCTTCCAGGTCCTGGTCAAAGCGGGCATCCTTCCCCACTCCAACGCCTGCGACCAGAGCGCCTCCTTCACCGTGAATGACTCCGGCAAGTTCGAGACGCGCTGGACGCACCTGCGCATCAACACTCAGTCCTCCTGCCTGTTCTTCAAGGGCCTGCCCGAGATGATCGAGCTGCCGGTCGCTCACGGCGAGGGCAAGCTCGTGCTCAAATCCCCGCGCCATCTCGAGGATCTGAAGAAAACGAAGTCCATCGCACTTCAGTACGTCACCGAGGACGGCAAGCTCATGGGCTACCCGCACAATCCGAACGGCTCCATCTTCAACATCGCCGGGCTCACCAATCCCGAGGGCAACGTCTTAGGCCTCATGCCCCACCCCGAGCGCTTCATGTCGCTCCATCACCACCCGAACTGGACGCGCCAGACCTACCGCAAGGCGCCCGTCGGGCTCGAGATGTTCAAGAACGCCGTCGATTACGCACGCTAGCGTTTGACCGCCCCATTTTGCAACTCCATCAAGGCTCCGTACATAGCCTCGTGGTTCGCTGCTTTAAAGCAACATCACCCTCGTGAGAGTCGAATGGCTGCGTCTATTTCCCGTCGTGCTGCTTTAAAGCAGCGAACCATAAAAAGAACGGGTCCAGGCAGCGCGAGCCCCGCTGACAGCGCGTTTTTCAACAGGTATACTTAAGGCATGTGCGGAATCTTCGCCGTCTCCGGTCGTCCAGATGCGGCCGAGCTGACCCAGCTCGGCCTTTTCTCTTTACAGCACCGCGGACAGGAGAGCGCGGGCATCGTCACCATCAAGAATGGCGAGATGCAGGTGCGCATCGGCATGGGCCTCGTCTCCGAGGTCTTCGCTGACGGCGTGGCCGCCATCCCGGGGCGCGTCGCGATCGGCCATGTGCGCTACGCCACCACCGGCGGCAGCCACATCCGCAACGCCCAGCCCCTCGTCTTCAAGACCGGCCACGGCATGCTCGCCATCGCCCATAACGGCAACCTCACGAACGCGATCCAGATCAAGCACAAGCTCGAGGGCCGCGGCGCCATCTTCCAGTCCACGACCGACTCCGAGGTCATCGTCCACCTGCTCGCGCGCCAGGAGGGCCCGGTCGAGGACGCCCTCATCGCGAGCCTGCGCCAGGTCGAGGGCGCCTACTCCCTGATCCTGCTCACCATCGACAAGCTCATCGCGGTGCGCGATCCCTACGGCTTCCGCCCTCTCGTGCTCGGCCGCATCGGCGACGCCCACATCTTCGCCTCGGAAACCACCGCCCTGAATCTGATAGGAGCCGAGCTGGTCCGCGAGCTCGAGCCCGGCGAGATGGTCATCGTCGAGGGCACCACGATCAAGTCGCTCAAGCCCTTCGCGCCGGTGCCGGCTCCCGCCCGCTGCATCTTCGAGCAGGTCTACTTCGCGCGCCCCGACTCGATGATCTTCAACCGCGGCGTCCAGGCCGCGCGCCGCGACCTCGGCAAGGCTCTGGCCCGCGAGATGAACGGCCTCAAGGCCGACATCGTCGTGCCCGTGCCCGACTCCGGCATCCCCGCCGCGCTCGGCTTCTCCGAAGAGAGCGGCGTGCCCTTCGAGATCGGCCTCATGCGCTCGCATTACGTCAGCCGCACCTTCATCAAGCCCACGCAGGAGCTCCGCGAGAAGGCCGCGATGCTCAAGCTCGCCCCCGTCCCCGAGACCTTGCGCGGCAAGCGCGTCGTCCTCGTCGACGACTCCATCGTGCGCGGCACGACCAGCAAGCGCATCTGCAAGCTGCTCAAGCAGGCCGGCGCCCGCGAGATCCACATGGCGATCACCTCGCCGCCCATCGTCTCGCCGTGCTACTACGGCATCGACACGCCCTACGCCTCCGAGCTCATCGCCAACCAGAACTCCGTCGAGGAGATCCGCAAGTACCTCGGCGTGGACAGCCTCCACTACCTGAGCCTCTCGGGCATGCAGCGCGCCGTCGGCAAGGGCGACGAGTCCGGCTGGTGCACCGCCTGCTTCACGCGCCGCTATCCGACGCCGATCCCCGACTACCAGATCACCGAAGCGGTGAAATGAACTCCAGCCTCCTCGCATTCACCCTCATCCCGCTCGGCCTGCTTCTGAGCGCCTGCGCGGTGGCGCAACCGGCGGGCGTAAGCCCGACCGGGTCGGCCTCGGCAGTCATGGCGCCTCGCGTTCCCCTGAAGGCGTGTCTGGTTGGAAAAAAGGGCGGCAGACCTGAACAATTCCACTTCGTCAGTTTAAACCCCGCGTTCACGCAACTCTCGGAGCGGACGGACAATTGCGACATCCTCATCACCCAGAGCTATAATCCCCATATTTACGAGTTCAGCGACATGGCCGAAGGTCGCCCCCTATTCACCCTGACCTATAGCAGCCTACGCTGGGGGATGGACCAACGGGATGCGCTAATGGTGTCCGACATCAAGGAACGCCTCTCGCCCTCGGGGGAACTGTTCAAATCGATCAAGAGCCGTTCCGGCGCGACGGCCGCGTCGGCGCCGGCCTCAGGCCTCAGCGCGTCCGACATCGAACGCATCGCCAAGGCCGTTCAGGGCTCGGCGCCCGCCGCCCCGACTCCCACGCCCGCCGCGTCCTTCCCGGCTTCGCCCGCTCCTCGCTTTGCCGCCGCCGAACGCCCCGACGATCTCGCGATCATCGTCGGCATCGAGAGCTACTCCGACATCGCCTCCAAGGCGTCATATGCCGAGCGCGACGCCGATGCGTTCAAGGCTCACGTCCGCGCCCTGGGCGTCCCGGAACGAAACATCGTCCTCCTCAAGGGCTCGAAGGCGGTCCGCTCCGCGCTGACCAAGAACGTCGAGGGCTGGCTGCCGCGCATGGCGAAGGCGGATAGCCGCGTGTACTTCTATTTTTCGGGGCACGGCGCACCCGACGTGAAGACCGGCCAAGCGTATCTCGTGCCCTGGGATGGCGACCCGAACTTCCTCGAGTCCACCGCCTACCCCGTCGCCCAGCTGTACAAGAAGCTCGGCGAGCTCCCCGCCAAGCAGGTCCTCGTCGCGATGGACTCCTGCTTCTCCGGCGCGGGCGGGCGCTCGGTCCTCGCCTCCGGCGCGCGGCCGCTCGTCGGCAAGATCGACACCGGCACGGTGCCGGCGAAGATCACCGTCCTCGCGGCCTCCGGCGCCAGCGAGATCTCCGGCTCGCTCGATGACAAGGGCCACGGTGCGTTCACCTATTTTCTGCTCGAAGGCCTCAACGCCGGCAAGGCCACGGCGAAGGCCCTCAACGAGTACCTGACGCCGCGAGTGCAGGACGAGGCGCGCCGCCTCAACCGCGACCAGACACCTCAGCTCCAGGGCAGCGGCGACTGGTCTCTGCGCTGAAGTCCTTCCCCTGATCTATTCTCAATGATAATGACTCGTTCCGGAACGAGTCATTATCTATTACTGTAGATCATCGCGCCGATGACGATTACTCGGGCACGCTCTTAGCGCTTCGCTTCCTTCGCCGCGAGCCTCGCCAACCGCGCGATGCGCCGGTCGTGCGAGGGATGCGCGCTGAAGGTGCGCTTGATCGAGTCCCAGGCCATGATCCCGCGGCGCTTCCAGCCGGTCTCGCTCGAGAACTCCTTGCCCGATAAAGCCGAGGCCGCGCGCGCGGGATTCTCCGAGTCCTCGATGAAGAAGCGGGCGAGCGGTCCGGCGCCCTCGGGCTTGGAGGCCGCGTACTGGTCGGCGAGATACTCGGAGTGCTGCAGCGAAGTCGGGAAGAGCAGGACCGAGGTCGCGGCGATGGCCCCGAGCAGGAGGCCCTCCAGCGGGCCTTTGCCGTCCATGCCCATCAGCCCGATCATGATGGGCAGCGGCGCCAGGAACATGGTGGCGATCCCCCAGGGCATGTCGTGGTGGCGCTCATGCGCGAACTCGTGGCGCAGGATACCTTCCTTGACCTCGGGACGCAGGGACTCGAAGGCCTTCGTGAAGCGGATCTCGTAGCCGGCGTCGTCGCGGGCGCCGACCTGGGCCTGCACCTCGTCGCCGGGCAGGACCTTCACGCGCGCGGGCGCGGCGACCTTCGCTTCCACGGCAAGACGCGCGATCATCGCCATCGTCTCGGGTGACGGCCGCGTCTCCTCGCCTTCGACAGCGACATCAGCCACGGCCGACTGCGAGGCGGAATAGAAGAACAGTCCCATGAAAGAGAGCATCGGAGACATGATCAGGCCGACGATCAACGGGCCGAGATGCTCGAACGGCGCATTCATCGCAACGGCCGTCGCGGTCAGGCCGCCGTAGGCAACAACCACTTTTGTTTTTTCGAGCCAAGGGCGGGGAGCGCTCACGCGGCCGAGCGCCGCGATCCGGCGATCGAACTCGGCGGACGGAACGGCGACCGGGGAAGATTCCTCCGGAACGATGGAGCCGTCAAAGCGCTTGTCCGCGTCGGCCTTTTGCGATTCGGCCGGGCGCTCCGGCGCCGACGGCGCCGGCTGAACCGCGGCGATGAGAGCCGCGGCCCGAGGCTGCTGCGCGGCAACGACCGGCGCGGCCTGGATCGCCGGCGCAGGAAGAACAGGGAGCGACGCGGAAAGAGGAGCAAGGCTCGGCGCGCTCAGAGCAGGAGCGGCCAGAGCGAAAGGAATCGGCGCGGAGAAAGCCGGCGCCCCGGTCAGGGGCGCTTGGACCGCGACCCGGATGGTTTGAGCCCAGGCCGGGGCCGGGGCGGCGATGAGCGCCGTCAGAGCCAGGGCCAGAAACTTGCGCATGAGCCTCATGAGTCAAGTATGACCCTGACAGCGTCCGCCGTTCAGGTCCGAATGGCCCCTAAACGAGCCGCCGAAGGTCCTAGCCGGGGTCTTGTCTTTTTTTGGGAGACAGGCTATATAGGGGAGATATGGCCTTTCTGCCGATCTACTGGAACCGCTGCGAAGGAGATGTTTGGGGTGAGTTGTACGCCGTCAACCTGAACGATCCCCACTTCGACAATCTCGAAGGCGTCTACATGGTGTGGCTCGGCGGCAGCAAGCCCGCCGCGATCTGCACGGGCTCCGGCCTCATCCGAGAGAAGCTCGCCGAACGCCGCGCGGCACCGGAGCTCATGTTGCTACGAGAGAAGTCCCTGCTCGTCACGTGGGCCCGCGTGGATACGGTCGCCAGCAAGGGCGTGGAGCGATGGCTGCTCGACACCCTCCGCCCGAAGATCGCGAATCGGATCCCCGATTCCCTGCCGGTCGAGGTGAATCTTCCCGGACGCCCGGGCCAGGCTCCGCCCGACGCGGGCGCTCCGCCGAGCCAGCTTTTTCAGGACCTGACCTCGCCCGACGCGGCGCCGCCCACGATGCATGCCGCCGATCCGGTCATACCTGCAGCGCCCCCTCCACCTCCCCCGGTCAAGGCCCCGGCGGCGAGCATCGAGCCCCCGCGCCTGCCGCTGCAGGCCGAATTCGTCGAGCTGGTCAAGAAGGCCAAGGAGACGACGAAGGGCGGCATGTTCGGCGGCGGAGGCAAGGCCAAGCCCGAGGACGAGAAGCTCGTGTACGACACGGTGCAGCGCATCCTGAAGGAGGCCGTGAAGCTGCGCGCCTCCGACGTGCATCTCGAGCCGCTGGACAGCTCCCTGCGCGTCCGCTTCCGCGTGGACGGCCTGCTCGAAGAGATGCTCCAGGTTCCGAGCGCCTTGAACCTTCGCGTGGTCTCGCACATCCGCGTGATGTGCGGCCTCGACCCGGAGCGCGGCATCGGCACGAGCAAGCCCGAGGATGCGCGCATGTCGTTCTCCCAGGACGGCGTCGAGGTGGACCTTCGCCTGTCCACCTTCCCCACGACGAACGGCGACAAGGCCGTCCTGCGGCTGATCCCGCGCAACTCGACGGTCCCGGTCATCGACGAGCTCGAGCTCGGGGCAAAGACCACCGACGCCCTGCGCGCGGTGATCACACGCCCGCAGGGGATGCTCATCGTGACCGGCCCGACCGGCAGCGGCAAGTCCACGACGCTCTACACCTTGCTTCAGCTGGTCAACTCGCCGACGCGCAACATCGTCACGCTCGAAGACCCGATCGAGAAGAAGATCCCCGGCATCAACCAGGGCATGATCCAGCCCAAGGCGGGGTTCGGCTTCGCCGAGGGCCTGAGGGCGATCCTGCGCCAGGACCCCAACGTCATCATGGTCGGCGAGATCCGCGATCTTGAGACGGCGGAGATCGCCGTGTCCGCCTCCCTGACCGGCCACATGATCTTCACGACCTTGCACACGAACAGCTCGCTCGGAGCGATCACGCGCCTGATCGACATGGGGCTCGAGCCGTTTCTGATCGCATCCGCGCTCACCGCCGTCTCCGCCCAGCGCCTGGCGCGCCGGGTCTGCAAGGACTGCGCCCAGCCTTACACGCCGACCCCAGCCGAGGTCGCTGAGATCGAGCACCGCGTGAAAAGCGGCGGGATCAAATTCCCCGAGGGCCTGCTCAAGAACCTGAAGAAAGGCGCGGGCTGCGGGGCCTGCCGCCAGAGCGGCTATGTGGGCCGCGTCCTTCTCTTCGAGTATGTGGCGATCACGCCGACCTTGCGCTCGATGATCCTGAAGAAGGCGCCGCTCGACGACCTGCGCGCCGCGGCCCTCAAGGACGGCAACGAGCCGCTTATCTCCGACGGCCTCCGCCGGGCCGGCGAGGGCATCATCTCGATCTCCGAGGTGTTCCGCGTCGTCGACTCCATCGACTAATTAGTACTATCGAGCCGTGAAAGTCCTCCTTCTCGGCTCCGGCGGCAGGGAACACGCGATGGCGTGGGCGTTGGCCCAAAGCCCCAGGCTCTCGAAGCTGTGGGCGGCGCCCGGCTCCGACGGCATGGGCGCCCTGGCCGAGCGCGTCCCCCTCGATCCCCTCGACCCCAAAGCCGTGCGCGCCTTCTGCGCCGAAAACGGCGTCGATCTCCTCGTCGTGGGGCCCGAGGCGCCGCTCGCCGCCGGCGTCGCCGACGCCGTCCGCGCCGCCGGCATCCCCGTGTTCGGCCCGGGACAGGCCGGAGCCCGCCTCGAGTCATCGAAAGCTTTCGCCAAGGATTTCATGCTCCGCCATAATCTCCCGACCGCGCGCGCATACATCGGTGGCGTCACACAGGCCCGTACCGCTGTCCGTGAGCTCAACGGACGCTGCGCCGTGAAGGCCGATGGGCTCGCCGCCGGGAAAGGCGTGATCGTCTGCACGACTCTGCCCGAGGCGGAAGCGGCCGTCGAAGCGCTCGCCGCCACCGGCGCAGGCAGCACGCTTCTCGTCGAAGAACTGCTGACCGGCCCCGAGATCTCGATGATGGCCGTGCTCGACGGGAAAAATTACGCCTTATTGCCCGCGAGCCAGGACCACAAGCGTCTCCTCGACGGCGACCTCGGCCCGAACACCGGCGGCATGGGCGCCTTGTGCCCGGTCCCGCTCGACGCCGCCTTCCTCGCGAAGATACGCGAGTCGGTGTTCGACCGCGCGCTTGCCGGCCTCAAGAAGGACGGCCTCGACTTCCGCGGCGTGCTCTACGCCGGCCTCATGATCACGCCTGACGGCCCGAAGGTCCTCGAATTCAACGCCCGCCTCGGCGACCCCGAAGCCCAGGCCGTGCTGCCTTTGCTCGACGCCGACTTCCTCGAGCTGTGCCTCGACTGCGCCCGCGGCGAGCTGAAGGTGGACCGCGTCCCGGCGCGCGCCGGGGCCTGCGTGTCGATCGTCATCGCCGCCGAAGGATATCCGGAGGCGCCCAAGCCGGGCGCGACGCTCACGCCCGAGGCCGCGGAAGGCCGCGACGGCGTCATGGTGTTTCATGCGGGCACGAAGAAGGATGGCTCGCGCTGGCTCGCCGCCGGCGGGCGCGTGCTCGCCGTCGTCGGCCTCGGCGCCGATCTCGCTGCCGCCCGCGAACACGCCTATTCCGTTGTGCCCCTCGTCGCGGGACCCGGCTTACGCTGGAGAAAAGACGTGGCCGCCAAAGTGCTCGGGAGGACTCTCGCGTGAAAAAGAACAAGAAACCGCTCGTCGGCATCATCATGGGCAGCAAATCCGACTGGAAGACGATGAAGGCCGCCGCGGACGTTTTGAAGGATTACGACGTCGCTTACGACGCGCGGGTCGTCTCCGCCCATCGCACACCCATGAAGATGTTCGCCTACGCCGCCATGGCCGAGAAAACCGGATTAAAGATCATCATCGCCGGAGCCGGAGGCGCGGCCCACCTTCCCGGCATGACCGCCGCGATGACCTGGCTGCCCGTGCTCGGCGTCCCCGTCGAGTCGCGCGCGCTCAAGGGCCTCGACTCTTTGCTTTCGATCAACCAGATGCCTCGCGGCGTCGCCGTCGCCACGCTCGCCATCGGCGAGGCGGGCGCGGCCAACGCGGGCCATCTTGCCGCCCAGATATTAGCCCTCCAAGACCCGGCGCTGGCCAAGCGCGTCCAGAATTTCCGCGCCGCGCAGACGCGCAAGGTGCTGAGGGACACGCTCTAGTGGAACCGCTGGCCCAGGGTAAAACCCTCGGCATACTCGGCGGCGGCCAGCTCGGGCGCCTGATCGCCGAAGCCGCCGCGACCCTCGGCTACCGCACGGCCGCGCTTGACGCCTCGGCGAAGTCTCCGGCGCTGCAGATCGTCGACATCCCGATCATCGGAGCCGTGGACAATCCGCTGGCCGCCCTGGATCTGGCCGAGGCCTCCGACCTCCTCACTCTCGAATGGGAGCTCATCCCCGTCAAGGTCCTGGAGGCCGCCGCGAAGGTCCGGCCGCTGTACCCCGCCCCCTCGGTCCTCGCCTTCATCCAGGACCGGCTGATCCAAAAGAATTTTCTCGCGCGGCACGGCTTCCCGCAAACACCCTATGGCGAGGCGACGACCGCCGCGGGCTGGAAGTATCCGGTCATCATCAAGCGCCGCACCCACGGCTACGACGGCAAGGGCCAGTGCCGCCTCGAGAGCGCGACCGACGCGCCCAAGGCCGCCGAGGTCCTCAAGGCGCCCTGCGTCTGGGAAAAGAAGGTGGACTTCAAGATGGAGATCTCCGTGATCCTCGCGCGCGGCCGCGACGGCAAGGTCGCCGTCTACCCCGTCGCCGAGAACGTTCACCGCGACGGCGTCCTGCACGCGACGATGGCGCCGGCCAGGATCGAGAAGTACATCGAGGACAAGGCTGTCGAGCTCGCAAAAAAAATTGCCGCGGCGCTCGGCCATGTCGGCGTGATGGCCGTCGAGATGTTCCTGCTTCACGATAACACCCTGCTCGTCAACGAGATAGCCCCGCGCGTGCACAACAGCGGCCATTACACCTTGGGCGGTTGCGCCGTCTCGCAGTTCGAGCAGCACGTGCGCGCCGTGTGCGGCCTGCCGCTCGGCGATACGGGCCTGCTCGAAGGCCGGGCCGCGATGGTCAACCTGCTCGGCGATCTATGGATGAAGGGCGAGCCGAAGTGGGCCCTGCTCAAGGATATTCCCGGCACGACCTTGCATCTGTACGGGAAGGCCGACGCGCGTCCCGGGCGCAAGATGGGGCACTACACCATCGTCGGCGCCGCCGCCGAAGCCGAGTTCGACCTGGCCGACAAGCGGCTTCAAGAACTGCGCGGATGAACCGCCTCGGCGCCGCTTACGCGATCGGGGCCTTCGGGCTCTGGGGCCTGAGCCCGCTGTACTGGCGCCTGCTCGCGCATGTCCCCGCCCACGAGATCCTGATGCACCGCGTCGTGTGGTCGGCCTTGTTCCTCGCGTTCGTGATGCGCGGACGGTGGCCCGACCTGCGCGCCGCCGCCGGCCGCCCCAGGACGGCCTGGCTGCTCCTCGGCTCGACCTTCTTGATCGGCCTGAACTGGTATCTCTACATCAAGGGCGTGGCGGACCATCGCGTGCTCGACACGAGCCTCGGCTACTACATCAACCCTCTCGTCAGCATGGCGCTCGGCGTCATCGTGCTCGGGGAGCGGTTGCGCGGGCTGCAGGCTGCGGCGGCGGCGCTCGCGGCGGCGGGAGTGCTCTGGATCGTCCAAACACACGGGCACCTTCCGTGGCTGTCCCTGAGCCTGGCGCTCACCTTCGCGCTGTACGGCCTCCTGAGGAAGGTCTCTCATGCCGACGCCTTGGTCGGCCTGTCCTTTGAAACCTTCGTCTTGACCGTGCCCTCGGCGCTCGGGCTCATCTGGCTGGCTCTCCACGGCCATGCGCCGGCCGACGCGAGAACCTGGATGCTGCTTGCGGGCGGCGCGGGCGTGACCGCGGTGCCGCTCCTGTGGTTCGTCGAGGCCGCGCGCCGCCTCGACCTCAAGACCATGGGCTTCCTCCAATTCCTCTCGCCCACGCTGCAGTTTCTGATCGCGGTGCTGGCCTTCGGCGAGGCCCTCTCGCGCGAGCGCCTTCTCAGCTTCGTCCTGATCTGGGCCGCGGTCGCCCTGTACTGCGGCGACGCCGCTCTGCGATCCCGCCGGTCCTAAAGGCCCGTCACGCGGGCTTTTTCTTCTTCGCGGCCTTCTTGGCGACCGGCTTGCGAAGAGAGCCGCGCTTGCGCGGCTTGAGCAGGGACGCCTGGCGGCGCAGCTCCTGGATGACGGCGCGGAAGGCGATCGCGTCATCCTCGGAGACGCGGACGAAGTGCTCGCCGTGCTTGAAGCGCGCGATGTCGCCGTTCTTGAGCTTGAAGGCGATCTTGTCGCCCTCGACGCCGAGCACGAGGCCGAGCTCGCCGTTCAGCTCGTTGCGCAGGACGTCGAAGAGGCGGACATTGGACAGCTCGATCGGGAAGCTCATGCGCTCATTTTAGCAAACCCAAAAGGCGGTTTCCGGAAACACTTGATGGCGCATAGACGCGCGCTTCGCAAAATTGTTTAATCGTTCCGGCGGACTTCATCGCCGGGGAAAATTGGCGCCGAGAGACTGGGAAATGAAGGACCTGCTCGGCCTGGAAGGGCTGAGCGCCACCGAGATCGAGACGGTCCTCGATTTAGCCGTTTCTTTTAAGTCCTCCCCCCCGACCGGCCTCCTCAAAGGCCGAACAGTCGCCTTCATCTTCACCGAGCCCTCGACGCGCACGCGCTCGTCGTTCGAGATGGCCGCCAAGCGGCTCGGCGCGGACGTCTTAAGTTTTTCACCTGTTGGTTCCTCTTTGTCCAAAGGTGAAACGTTGCTCGACACCTTCCTCAACCTCCAGGCCGTCGGCGTGACCCACTTCGTCGTGCGGCACGAGCGCTCCGGCGTGCTCGAGGACCTCGCACCCCTGCTCAAGGCCTCGGTGATCAACGCCGGCGACGGCTGGCACGAGCATCCGACGCAGGCGCTTTTGGATCTGCTCACTTTGCGCGAGCGCTGGGGAAGCTTCAAAGGCAAGAAGGTCGTCATCCTCGGCGACATCCGCCACAGCCGCGTCGCCCGCTCGAACCTCTTCGCGCTCAAGAAGCTCGGCGCGAAGGTGGTCTTCTGCGGCCCGACGCCGCTGTGCCCCGACGATTTCGCAGCGCTCGGCGCGACCGTGGAGCACAACGTCGAGAAGGCCCTCAAGGGCGCGGACGCCGTCAACGTCCTGCGCCTGCAGATCGAGCGCATGGATCAGGGCTTCGTGCCCTCGCTCGCCGACTACGCCTTGTCCTACCAGCTCACGCCCGCTCGCGTCGAGCTCATGAAGCCCGAGGCGCTCGTCATGCATCCGGGGCCCATCAACCGCGGCGTCGAGATCTCCTCGGAGGTCGCCGACGGCCCGCGCTCCGTGATCCTCGAGCAGGTCGCCAACGGCGTGCTCGCGCGCATGGCCGTCCTCGCGCTGTGCGAGCAAGGGAGGTCGCTTGCCTGAGCAGATGATCGTCGCCGGCGGATTGGTGATCGACCCCGCGCGCGGGCTCGAAGCCGTGCGCGACGTCCTCCTCGAGGACGGCCGCGTCGCCGCCGTCGCCGCGGGCCTGACGCGCAAGCCCGCCTTCAAGGGCGTGCCCGTCATCGAGGCGAAGGGAAAGTGGGTCCTCCCCGGCCTGGTCGACATGCACGTCCATCTTCGGGAGCCCGGCCGTGAGGGCGACGAGACGATCGAGACCGGGACGAAGGCCGCGGCGCGCGGAGGGATCACCACCGTGCTCGCGATGGCCAACACCGAGCCCGTCTGCGACTCTCCCTCCCAGCTGGCCTTCCTTCGCGCGAAGGCGAAGTCCGACGCCGCGATCACCGTGCTCTTCGCCGGAGCGGTCACGCTCGGCCTGAAGGGCGAGAAGCTCACCGAATTCGCCAAGCTCCGCGCCGCCGGCGCCGCCGCGCTGTCCGACGACGGGCGCCCGGTGATGAACGCGGGCCTTCTGCGCCGCGCCCTCGAGTACGCCAAGGACCTGGGCCTGCTCGTGATCGATCACTGCGAGGACCTCGACCTGTCGAACGGCGCGTGCGTGCACGAAGGCCCCGCGGCCTTGAGAAAAGGCCTCAAGGGCACGCCCTGGGCTGCGGAAACCGTCCAGGTCATGCGCGACATCGCCTTAGCGGAACTCACGGGAGCACGGCTTCACATCGCCCATGTTTCCGCCGCCTCGTCGGTCGCGGCGATCCGGACGGCGAAGAAAAACGGGATCCGGGTCTCGGCGGAAGCGGCCCCGCATCACTTCGCCCTCAACGACAAGGATATTAATGGCTACAACGCCGACTGGAAGATGAACCCGCCTCTGCGCGCCGACAAGGACCGGCTGGCGCTCCTCGCCGGCCTCGCCGACGGCACCATCGATGCGATCGCGACCGACCACGCCCCTCACGGCTGCGGAGCGAAATCGCTCGGCATGGACCTGGCCCCCTTCGGCGTGATCGGCCTCGAGACCTCGCTGGCCGTGGCACTCACCGACCTGTTCCACAAGAAGATCCTCACGCGCCGCAAGCTCGTTGAGCGGATGTCCTCAGGCCCCGCCGCCCTCCTCGGCCTCAAGAACAAGGGGACCTTGGCGCCCGGCGCCGACGCCGACCTCGTCATCGTGGATCCCGACCTGGCGTGGACCCCGGCCGCCCCCTTCTTCTCCAAGAGCCGCAACACGCCCTTCGCCGGACGCAAGCTGAAAGGGCGCGCACTCACCACCTTATCCGCCGGCCGCGTGGTTCATGCTTTATGAAGCGCTCAAGCCGTGGCTTTTCACGCTCGATGCCGAGCGTGTCCATGAGGAAATGTCGGGACTAATGGCGTTAGCGGCGCACATCCCGGGCTCTGAACAGGTTTTGTCGTTATTGACCGGCGCAGCCGGTCAAAATCTGGAGAAGACGGTATTCGGAATAAAATTTTCCAATCCGATCGGTTTAGCAGCCGGGTTCGATAAGGATGGGAAGCTGATTTCGATTTTACCGGGGCTCGGTTTTGGTTTTCTTGAAATCGGCTCGGTGACGCTTGAGCCGCAAAGCGGCAATCCAAAACCGCGCCTATTCAGGCTTCCGGCCGAGGGCGCGATCCTGAACCGTTTGGGCTTCAATTCAGAAGGCGCGCGGGCTGTCGCGTTGCGCTTGTCTTCGAGCCCTCCTCCGTCGGTGCCGTTGGGCATCAATTTGGGCTTAAATAAGGGGACCGACGCGAAAGACGCTCCCAAGGCATACGCCCAGACCTTTCGCTTGCTGGCCAAATACGGCGACTACTTCGTCATCAACGTCTCCTCCCCCAACACCCCAGGATTACGCGATCTTCAAACGGCAACGAATTTGGCGCAGATATTAGAGGCATTACAAGACGCCAACGCAGGGCGGAAACCGGTGCTCGTGAAATTATCTCCCGATCTGGCCGACGGCGATCTCGCCGACTGCGTCGGCGTCGCCGCGCGAATGGCCCAAGGTTTTGTCGTTTCGAACACCACGATCTCCCGCAAAGGTATTCCGGAACAATATATAAACGAATCCGGCGGCCTCTCCGGCGCGCCGCTCAGGGTCCGCGCGACCGAGCTCGTTCGTAAGGTCCGCGCGATGACCTCTCTTCCCATCATCGGCGTCGGCGGCATCGGAACTGCGCAGGACGCGCGCGAGCGCCTGAACGCCGGCGCCGACCTCGTCCAGCTTTACACGGGGCTGATTTACGGCGGCCCCTCGACCGTCAAACGGATCACCCAGGGCTTATCGTGACGCAGATCATCGTCGCCCTCGATGTCGACTCCATCAAGAAGCAGGAGGACCTGCTCAAGGCCCTCCACGGCACGATCGTCTGGTACAAGGTCGGCCTCCAGCTGTTCACGGCCCACGGGAAGCGCGCCGTCGATATCGTCCAGCGCCACGGCGGCAAGGTCTTCCTCGACCTCAAGCTCCACGACATCCCGCAGACCGTGGCGCACGCCGTGCGCGAGGCGCAGAGGCTCGGAGTCGACGCGGTCTCCTTCCACCTGCTGGGCGGCTCCGACATGCTCCACGCCGCGGCCGAGGTCATGCCGCGCCCGAAGCTGTGGGGCGTCACCGTGCTGACGAGCATGGGCCCCAAGGACGTCAAGATATTCTCGCCTTCGGCGAAAATCCCTTCATTGGTGAGATCGCTCGCGAAGCAAGGCTGGGTCGGCGGGGCGGACGCGACAATCTGCTCTCCCCGGGAGGTGGGCATGCTCAAAAAGGCCTTCCCGCATCTCGACATGAAGTTCGTGACCCCGGGCATCCGCCCCAAAGGCGCCGCCCTCAACGACCAGACCCGCGTGATGACCCCGGGCGAAGCGGCGAAGCTGGGCATCGATTTCGTCGTGATCGGCCGACCGATCACCCACGCGAGCGATCCCCGAAAAGCGGCGCTCGACATCCTGGCCGAGATGAAGGCGGCCGCCCCGAAGTCCCTGGATAAAAATGAAGTTGTCCACAGCGCTTCCAACGTTGAAAACGCCGGGGATAACCTCGAGCTTTAACGGCAACGAATGAACATCGAGAATCTCTTCATCGAACACGGCGCCCTTCTCAAGGGCCACTTCCTGCTCTCGTCGGGGCTTCACAGCGACCGCTACCTGCAGTGCGCCCTCGTCCTGGCTCAGCCGGGCGCGGCCGAGCAGCTGGGCCGGGAGCTGGCCTCGAAGGTCGCGGAGAAGCCCGACCTGGTCCTTTCCCCTGCGATGGGCGGGCTCATGATCGGGCACGAGGTCGCGAGGGCTCTCGGCGTAAGGCACTATTTCACGGAACGCGTCGACGGGACCGTGTTGCTGCGCCGCGGATTCACCCTCAAGCCCGGCGAAAAAGTTATCGTGGTGGAGGACGTCGTGACCACCGGCAAATCAACGAAGGAAGTATTCGAGGTTATTGGCGCCGCCGGCGCGAATGCTATCGGAGCGCTCTCGATCATCGACCGAACGGATGGAGGACTCGATTTAGGAGCGCCTTATACCGCCCTCTGGAAGGTTTCGATACCGGCCTGGAGGCCTGAAGCTTGCCCGCCCTGTCGGGCGGGCATTCCCGTTATAAAACCCGGAAGCCGCATGGAGAAAAAATAATGGCCGCCACGCTCACGTATCGCAAATCCGGCGTGAACATCGATCTTGCGGATAAACTTGTCGACCATATCCAGAAGAAGGCCCCGGCCATCGGCGGCTTCGCGGGCCTCTTCCCCCTCGACCTCGACGGCGACGGACCCTGGGAGCTCGTCGCCTGCACCGACGGTGTGGGCACCAAGCTCAAGCTCGCCTTCGCGCTCGACCGGCACGACACCATCGGCATCGACCTCGTCGCGATGTCGGTCAACGACCTCGTCTGCTGCGGCGCCAAGCCCCTGATCTTCCTCGACTACTATGCCACCGGAAAGCTCAAGCTGAAGACCTCCAAGAAGATCATCGCCGGGATCATGAAGGGCTGCCAGCTCGGCCGCTGCGTCCTCCTCGGCGGCGAGACCGCGGAGATGCCCGGCATGTATCCCAAGGACGAGTACGACCTCGCGGGCTTCGCGGTCGGCATCGTCAAGCGCAAGGACGTCATCGACGGCTCCAAGATATATCCGGGAGACCTGATACTGGGCCTGCCGTCGTCGGGCCTCCACAGCAACGGGTACTCGTTGGCCCGACAAGTCTTTAAAGGCCGGGACCTCGCCAAATTCGGCAAGGCGCTCCTCACCCCGACCCGCATCTACGTCGACGAGGTCAACGCTCTCACCAAGGCCCTGCGCGCCGAGGAGGGCATCATCATGGGCCTCTCCCACATCACCGGCGGCGGCCTCGTCGAGAACGTGCCCCGCATCCTGCCGCGCGGCCGTAAAGCGATCTTCCGCAAGGACGCCTGGAAGATGAACCCGCTGTTCCGCGAGATCCAGCGCCGCGGCAATGTCCCCGAGAAGGAGATGTGGCGCACGTTCAACATGGGCCTGGGCCTCGTCATCGTGATCCGCCCCGAGAGCCTGGCCGCGGCGAAGAAGGCCCTGCCTGAGGCCCGCCTCGTCGGTGAGATCGTCGAAGGCAAGCACGAGGTCGAGATCATCTGATGAAGATCGCGGTCTTCGCCTCCGGAGAAGGCACCAACCTCCAGGCCCTGCTCGACGCCTGCACGGACGGGCGCGTGCGCGGCTCGGTCGCCCTCGTCGTCTCCAACAAGGAGGACGCGGGCGCGGTGCGCCGAGCCCAGCGGCTGGGCATCGAGACCTTGGTCTGCCCCCAGAACGAGCACCCGACGGCCGACGAGTATAACGCGTTCCTCGCCCATGAATGCAAGAAGCGCGGTGTCGAGATCATCTGCCTCGCGGGCTTCATGCTCAAGATCGCGCGCCCGCTCATCGAGGCCTACCCGGGACGCATCCTCAACGTCCACCCCGCCCTTCTGCCCGCATTCGGCGGGCAGGGCATGTACGGCAAGAAAGTCCATGAGGCCGTCGTCGCCGCGGGCGTCAAGGTCAGCGGCGCCACCATCCACATCGTCGACGAGGAATACGACCACGGCCCGATCGTCCTGCAGGCGACGGTCCCCGTGCTCGCCACCGACACCGCCGGCACCCTGGCCGCGCGCGTGCTGGCGCAGGAGCATTGGATCTATCCGCGCGCCGTCGCCTTATTCGCCGAAGGCCGCGCCAAGATCGAGGACGGGAAGTTCGTCGCGAAGCCGTCTCCGCACGAGGCGTCGCCCCGCCTCAAGCGCGCGCTGATCTCGGTGTCAGATAAAACCGGGGTCGTTGATTTTGCGAAGGGCCTTCATGAGCTTGGCGTGGAGATCGTCTCGACCTCGGGCACCTTCAAGGCTCTCGTGCAGGCCGGTCTTCCCGTGAGGCCCCTCGAAACGATGACGGGCTTTCCCGAGATCCTCGACGGCCGGGTTAAAACACTCCATCCGCATGTCCACGGGGCCATTCTGCTGCGCCGCAAGGATCCCAAGCAGGTCCGCGAGGCCGAGCTTTTCGGCCTCGAACCGATCGATCTCGTCGCCGTGAATCTTTATCCGTTCGCCAAGACCGTCGCCGAAGCCAAGGACCCCTACGAACAAGCCGTTATCGAGCAGATCGACATCGGCGGCGTCGCCCTGATCCGCGCCGCGAGCAAGAATTTCGAGGATGTGGCCGTGCTCACCGCGCCCTCCGACTACGCGGGCGTGCTGGCCGAGCTCAACGCCGCGCAATGCCGCCTGACGCTCGAGACGCGCAAGCGCCTGGCGCTGACGGGCTTTCGCCACACCGCCGAGTACGACACGATGATCTCGGGTGCCTGGGCCGGCGGTGCCGCCGCCGGCGCGAAGGAGGCCGGAGACTTCCCCGCGATGCTCGAGAACCGCCTGATCAAGGTCCAGGACCTGCGCTACGGCGAGAACCCGCACCAGAAGGCCGCGCTGTACGCCTCCGAGGCCGGGATGTCCTTCTCCAAGATCCACGGCAAGGAGCTTTCCTACAACAACCTCCTCGACGCCGCCGGCACCTGGGACGCCGTCTCCGACTTCGAGGCTCCCGCCGCCGTCGTGTTCAAGCATGTGACCCCCGCCGGCATCGGCACCGGCGAGACGATCGAGCAAGCCTTCGACAAAGCCTGGGCCACCGATCCGCTCTCCGCCTTCGGTGGCGCGCTCGCCTTCAACCGCCCGGTCACGCGCGCCATCGCCGAGCTTCTGAGCAAGCGCTTCGTCGAGGTCCTCGTCGCCCCCGGCTACGATCCCGAGGCCCTCGAGATCCTCACGAAGAAGCCCAACGTCCGCATCCTCGTGCGCACGCGCCCGCCGACCGGCGCGCTGCAATACCGCTCGATCGGCGATGAGGTCCTCGTCACCGAGCCCGACCGCGCGATCACCGGCCCGGACTGGAAGGTCGTCTCCAAGCGCGCGCCGAACGCCAAGGAAGAGGCCGCCCTGCGCTTCGCCTGGACGGCCGCCAAGCACGTGAAGTCCAACGCCATCGTCCTCGCCGGCCCCGACCGCACGGTCGGCATCGGCGCGGGGCAGATGTCGCGCGTGGACTCGGTCCACATGTCCGGCGTGAAGTTCAAGCTCTGGCTGCGCGACAACGAGGGCCCCGCCGCGCTCGTGCTCGCCTCCGACGCCTTCTTCCCCTTCCGCGACGGCATCGACGCCGCCTTCAATCTGGGCATCTCCGCGATCATCCACCCCGGCGGGTCCATCAAGGACGCCGAGGTGATCGCCGCGGCGGACGAGCACAATCTGGCGATGGTCATGACGGGCATGAGGCACTTCCGGCACTGACCTACATGGTGTCAGGCCTACCGGTACTTACAGTATTCATCGGGAACACTGTAAGTACCGGTAGGCCTGACACCAGAATGATAAAATCGGGGCAACGATGAACGACAAAGCTTGGCTGGCTCTGGAAGACGGGACCGTGTATACCGGGCGCGCGTGCGGCGCCGCCGGAGAGACCGGCGGCGAGTTCGTGTTCAACACGGCGATGACGGGCTACCAGGAGATCCTGACCGACGCGTCGTACGCGGGCCAGTGCGTGGTCATGACCTACCCCCTCATCGGTAACTACGGCATCACCGCGGGCGACAACGAGTCAAGCCGCCCCCGCCTGTCCGGCTTCGTCGTGCGTGAGATGTGCAAGACCCCCTCCAACTACGAGTCGATCCAGCCGGTCGGCGACTTCCTCAAAAAGCACGGCATCGTGGGCATCGAGGAGATCGACACCCGCGCGCTGACGCTCAAGCTTCGGGATAAAGGCGCGTTGCGCGGCATCATTTCCACGCTCGACGGCGACAAGAGCCGGCTCGTCGCCAAGGCGAAGGCCCTGCCCTCGATGGCCGGGCAGAACCTCGCGAAGATCGTCACCTGCGAGAAATCCTATTCCTGGGAAGAGGGCTACAAGCCCGCCGAAAAGACCTTGCATGTCGTGGTCATGGACTTCGGCGTCAAGCACGGCATCCTGCGCTGCCTCGCCGCGATGGGCTGCAAGGTCACCGTGGTCCCCGCCGCGACGACCGCCAAGCAGATCATCAGTCTCAAGCCCGACGGCGTTCTGCTCAGCAACGGCCCCGGAGACCCGGAGCCCGTGACGGACGCGATCGAGACGATAAAGAATCTTCTGGCCGAACGGATCCCGTTGTTCGGCATATGCCTCGGCCATCAGCTTCTCGGCTTGGCGCTCGGCGGCAAGACCTACAAATTAAAATTCGGGCACCACGGCTCCAATCATCCCGTCAAAGACCTGGAGACCGGCAAGATCGAGATCACATCCCAGAACCACGGCTTCTGCGTGGATCTGAAGACGCTCCCGTCCACGGTCAAGACGACGCACGTGAACCTGAACGACGGCACCTCCGAGGGCATGGCCCACACCGAGCTCCCCGCCTTCTCCGTTCAATATCACCCCGAAGCCTCGGCCGGTCCTCACGACAGCCGCTATTTATTCGAGCGCTTCAAGAACCTGATGCTCGCCCGCCAGGAGGCCCGATCCCGATGATGCTGCTGCTCATAGTCCTCGCCTGCCTCGCCCCGTTCATCTGGTATTTCTGGCACGAGCACAAGCTCAACACGCCCGCGCTGCAATGGCCGGCCATGAAAGGGGTCCTCGGCCTCGAATACGAGGCGAATCCGCCGCGCCTGGGCGGAAGCTGGAACGGCCGAAAAGTGGCCATCGAGTCCCTCGAGGGCACCGTCACCGTGACGACATGGCTTAACGCCGAGACGCGCCTGCGCGTCGAGTGCGGCCCCAAGGACGT
>CAZIBN010000005.1:13994-18285 GCA_964537395.1 uncultured Elusimicrobia bacterium | reverse complement strand
TGCTCGGCGCGCTGTGCGCGATCGCCGACGGCCTCGAGAGCTTCCCCAAGAGCGGAGCGATGCCCAATGCCCAAGCGAAACGACCTTAAGAAGATCCTCGTCGTCGGCTCCGGCTCGATCGTCATCGGCCAGGGCTGTGAGTTCGATTACTCCGGCACGCAGGGTATAAAAGCTCTCCGGGAGGAGGGTTACGAGGTCTGCCTGATCAACTCGAACCCCGCCACGATCATGACCGATCCCGAGCTCGCGGATCGCACGTACATCGAGCCGCTCACCCCGGAATACCTCGAGAAGGTCATCGCCATCGAGCGGCCCCAGGCCATCCTGCCCACATTAGGCGGGCAAACCGCCTTAAACCTCACCGTGTCGGCCGCCGAGAAGGGCATCCTCAAGAAATACAACGTCGAGATCATCGGCGCGCGCCTGGAGACCATCCGCAAGGCCGAGGACCGCCAGCTGTTCAAGCAGTGCATGCAGAAGATCGGCATCGACCTTCCGCGCTCGATCGTCGTCACGGACGAGAGCGATCTGAAATCCGCATCCCGCGACCTCGGCTTCCCGATCATCGTCCGCGCCTCGTTCACGCTCGGCGGCACCGGCGGCGGCATCGCGTACCACTACGACGAGCTGCGCACCCGCGTCCACACCGCCTTCGAGATGAGCCCGGTCAAGAAGGTGCTCCTCGAGGAGTCCCTGCTCGGCTGGAAGGAGTACGAGCTCGAGGTGATGCGCGACTGCAAGGACAATTTCGTCGTCGTCTGCACGATCGAGAACCTCGACCCGATGGGCGTGCACACCGGCGACTCGATCACGGTCGCTCCTGCGCAGACTTTGAGCGACCGCCAGTACCAGGAGATGCGCGAGGACGCCAAGCGCATCATCTCCGAGGTCGGGGTCGAGACCGGCGGCTGCAACATCCAGTTCGCCGTTCACCCCGAGACCGGCCGGCGCATCGTCGTCGAGATCAACCCGCGCGTGTCCCGCTCGAGCGCCCTCGCCTCGAAGGCGACGGGCTTTCCGATCGCCCGCCTGGCCGCGAAGCTCGCGGTCGGCTACTCGCTCGACGAGCTGACCAACGACATCACGAAGGCCACCTTGGCCTGCTTCGAGCCTTCCATCGACTACGTCGTCGTGAAGGCCCCGCGCTTCGCCACCGAGAAGTTCGGCGAGTTCACGCTCGGCACCGCGATGAAGTCCGTCGGCGAGGCGATGGCCATCGGGCGCACCTTCAAGGAGGCCTTGCAGAAATCCCTGCGCGGCCTGGAAAGCGGTAAAAAGGGATTGTCCGGCGCCGAGGCGCTCGACCCCGAGACGCGATTGCAGCACGTGGCGACGCCGACCTCGAGCCGGCTGTACCACATCAAGTCGGCTCTCGACGAGGGCGTCTCCGTCGAGCGCATCCACGAGGTGTCGCGCGTGGACCCTTGGTTCCTGAACCAGCTCAAGGACATCTCCGATTTCGAGAAGACATTAAAAACATTGCCGTTAGACGCCGAGAATCTTCGTGCCGCGAAACGCATGGGCTTCTCCGATGCTCAGATCGCCTTAGCCAAGGGCGTTAAAGAGCAAAAAATTCGCGAGCGCCGTTGGGCCTTGAAGGTTCACCCTTCCTTTAAGCTTGTTGATACATGCGCCGGCGAATTCCCTTCCACGACTCCTTATTTCTACTCGACCTATGAGGAAACCGGCGACCTGCTTCCGTCCAAGGCCGGCAAGAAGGTCGTCATCCTCGGCTCCGGCCCCAACCGCATCGGCCAGGGCATCGAGTTCGACTACTGCTGCGTCCAGGCCTCGAAGGCCCTGCGCGCGCACGGCTGGCAGTCGGTGATGGTCAACTGCAACCCGGAGACCGTCTCGACCGACTACGACTCCAGCGACAGGCTCTACTTCGAACCTCTCACATTAGAAGACACCCTCGAGATCATCCATGTCGAGAAGCCGATGGGCGTCATCGTCCAGTTCGGCGGCCAGACCCCGCTGAACCTCGCGGCCCAGCTTGAAAAAGCGGGCGTCCCGATCCTGGGTACCTTGCCCGCCGCCATCGACATGGCCGAGGACCGGCGCCTGTTCGGCGCGGCGCTCAAGAAGCTCAAGATCCTGTCGCCCGAGTCCGGCATCGCCGCCTCCGCGGACAAGGCGCTCGCGATCGCGCGGCGCATCGGCTACCCGGTGATGGTGCGCCCGAGCTACGTGCTCGGCGGACGCATGATGGAGGTCATTTACGACGACCCCTCGCTCGTGGATTACGTCGGCCGCGCGCTGAAGGCCGCGACGCACCCGTCCTTGCTCATCGACCGCTTCCTCGCCGACGCGACCGAGGTGGACGTGGACGCCATCTGCGACGGCAAGGACGTCTGGGTCGCCGGGATCATGGAGCACATCGAGGAGGCCGGCATCCACTCCGGCGACTCGGCCTGCACCTTGCCCCCGCACTCGCTCTCGCCGGCGGTTTTGCTTACGATCCGGGAGAATACCCGCAAGCTCGCGCTGCACCTCAAGGTCCGCGGCCTCATGAACGTGCAGTACGCGGTCAAGGACGGCGCCGTCTACATCCTCGAGGCCAACCCGCGCGCCTCGCGCACCGTTCCGTTCGTCAGCAAGGCCACGGGCCTGCCCATCGCGCGCATCGCGACCTGGGTCATGATGGGCAAGCCGCTCAAGAAGCTCCTGGCGCCGGCCGTGCTGAAGGGCGCCCTCGAGCCGTCCTACACCGCCACCAAGGAAGCCGTCCTGCCCTTCATCAAGTTCCCCGGCGTGGATCCGCGTCTCGGGCCGGAGATGAAATCCACCGGCGAGGTCATGGGCCTCGACGTGGACTTCCCGCGCTCGTACGCGAAATCTCAAGAGGCCGCGGGCATGCTTCTGCCGACGTCCGGCTCCGTGTTCGTCAGCGTCCGCGACGAGGACAAGCCGCAGATCGTGCAGATGGCCCGCTCCCTGCGCCAGCTCGGGTTCACCTTGGTGGCCACGCGCAGCACCGCCGACTTCCTGACGCGCCACGGCCTCGAGACCTCCCGCGTCGCGAAGGTCGGCGAAGGCAAGCCCGATGTCGTCGACCTCATGAAGCAGCGCACGCTATCGCTCGTCATCAACACCCCATCGGGCAAACGCTCCCGGGCCGACGGCTACGCCATCCGCCGCACCGCGCTGGAGCTCAACATCCCCTGCATCACGAACCTGAACAGCGCCGGCGCGGCCGTCCACGCCATCGCGGTGCTCCAGGGTGCCAGCATGGGGGTCAAGTCGCTCCAGGCTTACTACGAGACCTTGCCCTACAAGGTCGACCTAGGCCAAAAGGCCTAGGCGAACATGGGCCCGGGGACCCACGTACCGACGGGCGTTTTCCTCTATACTAATCACATGACGCTTTTGGCTCTCGCATTCCTCCTCATCGCGGCTCCGGCCTTCGCGGATCAGCCCGAACCCGCGCCCGCCGCCCAGGAGTTCGTCGATCCCGCCACCTTGAAGGCCCGCGCCGACGCCCTGCGCGACGCCGTCGCCGACATCTCCGTCTCCAACGTCTCCATCAAGACCCGGGCTCACGGCTTCTTCGACAAGCTCCCCGATCAGCAGCTCGTGGTCGCCGCCGGCAATTACCGCCGCATGGACCGGGAGCCGGTCACCGGCAAGGTCGGCTCGATCGACGGCATGCAGGAAGCCGCCGACAACCGCATCGCCCTGTGGAAGCGCACCCACACGGAGCCGCCGCCTCCCGAGCTCACGGCGACCGTCGCGCAGGCCCGCGCTCTCCAGGGCAACAAGCGCCTCAGCTACGACAGCGAAGGCAAGCTCGCGCCCAACCAGATGGGGATTTTCCAGTACATGCGCGACCGCCTCGACGGCGGAGTGATCAAGCTCAACGACCGTATGAAGCTCCTCGGCATACTGGTCGGCGACGCCTTCACCTACGCGACCGTCACGCACGAGGCCCAGCACTCCCTCGACCGCGCGGCCGGCACATTGACGCCCGAGGCTGAGATCGCGGGCGAGATCAGCGCCTTCAAGACCCAGTACCTCTGGCTCAAGCTGATGGATCCGAGCGGCGAGCGCATGCTGACCTTGCACGGCTCGCTCAAGATGTGGATGCTGCGCGAGCCTGATGACAAGATCAAGATCGCCTTGGGCGAGGCGGTCACCTACCTCGAGCATCTCTCCGAGGTCGTCGAGACCAACGGCGAGAAGGATGCGCTCGAAAAGCTCGTCAAGAAGCTCGGCTACTCCGACGGCCACAAGCACGAGCACGGCGACGACGAGCATAAGAGCCGCGGCGCCGCCCTTCCCACCAGCGCCT
>CAZIBN010000005.1:0-13894 GCA_964537395.1 uncultured Elusimicrobia bacterium | reverse complement strand
GCTTCTTTTTCTTCTTGCCGCCGCCGGACCCGCCGCCCGCTCCCCCGCCGAGCATCAGCATGGCCCAGGGCCAGGACAGCACGCCGCCGAGGATCAGGCCCGCGAGCACGTCGAAGGGATAGTGCTGGCCGCAGTACACGCGGCTGTACGCGATGAGGCCCGCGAGGCTCCAGAAGACGAAGCCCGCCGCCGGATACGCGACGGACAGCACCGCGGCCGCGGCGCCGGCATTCGACGCGTGGTTCGAGGGGAAGCCCATCTTTCCTCCCCCGGGGCTGCGCACGATCGCGCCGATGCCCGCGTACTCCGGGCGAGGACGCGCGGCCCAGGGCTTGATGACGCGGTAGGCGAGAAGGTCGCAGACGCCCATCGCGATCGCGGCGACGACGAGCACGCGTAGGGCGCCTTTGCGTCCTTTATAGAGCCAGACGCCGAGGACCACGGGCGCTAAGCCGAACTTGAACCACGGAACCTTGTGAAGGTCCGTGATCACCGGCATGATCGCGTCCAAGGTCGGATGCGTCCACAGGCCGTTGATCAGGCTGAAGGCGACGCGATCGAGGGAGCCGAAGCCCCAGGGAATGTTCATTTTCTAGAGCAGGCGGCGCAGATGCCGTGGACCAGGACCTCGTGCGAGGTCACGCGAAAGCCGCGCGGCAGAGCGCTTTTGAGATCGGGAAGGCACGCACCACCCAACTCGTAGACCTTCTCGCAGCGCTCGCAGCGGAAATGATGATGATGGTCCTTGCCCGCCGCCTCGTAGCGTGGCGGCTCGCCGGGAAGCGCCACCTCGGAGATGTCCCCCTCTTTGAGCAGGGCCTTGATGTTGCGGTACACCGTAGCGATGCCGAGGCCGGGAGCGAAGCCCTTCGACGCCTCGAGGACCTCGAGCGCGCCGAGCGGGCGGCCCGCGTCCTCGAGCGCGCGGCGGATGGCCCGCCGCTGGCTGGTGTCGCGCTGCATAGGGCGATGATAGCAAAAGCCGCTTGACGCTGATATGATATTGTATTATCATTATCAACATGAAGCTTTTCCTGATCATCGCGCTCTTCTCGTGGACGGCCGCCGCCAAGGCCGAAGAGCCCGCCCCGTCCGCCGAGGCCCGGATCAAGTCTCTCGAAGACCGGCTGGGCAAGCTCGAGGGCGCTCCGGCGCAGACGTCGCTGTCGGCCTTCAATCCCGCGATCGGCCTCGCCCTCGACACATCCTTCGGCCACACCAACGGAGCGTCCAACTTCAACTTCCGCGCCGCCGAGCTCAACGTCTCGGCACCCGTCGACCCCTTTCTCAAGGCCTGGGCCATCATCGTGGGCTCCCGGGGCGGGGTCGGGATCGAGGAGGCGGCGATGCAGACGACCGCGCTGCCCTACAACCTGACCGTCACGGGCGGGCGCATGTTCGCCTCCTTCGGCCGCCTGGCCCACTTTCACAACCACGAGCTGCCCGTCATCGACCGGCCGCGCTCGCTCGACACCTATATCGGCGGCGAGACCCAGGCCGACGGCGTGGAGGTCTCCTATCTATTCCCCACCCCCTTCTACCTGACCGCGACCGGCGGCGTCTACAACAAGATCGGCGGGGAGAACGCCCGCGTCGCCAACGCCACTGCGCGGCCGATGGACAACTTCACCTACCTCGGAAGGCTGGCCGCGTACGCCGACCTCGGCGACGACCACAGCGTGGAGCTGGGAGTCAGCGAGGCGTGGACCCCGAAGCGCTTCGTCACCGAAACCGCCGCGCCCAACACCCAGACGAGATGGAACACATGGCGAAGCCTCGCCGGCGTGGATATGATCTACCGCTGGCAGCCCACCGCCGGCGGGCTATATAAGGGTGCGGTCTGGGGCACGGAAGTCATGCAGAACAACGAGAGGCGCTTCGATACCGCCACCAACCTTCCGACCGACCGAGTCCGCGCCTACGCGGGCTTCTCTTATATCCAGTTCAAGCTCGGCCGGAGATGGCGGCCCGGCGTCATGGTCGATCTGACCGAGGACCTTGACACGGCAAGGACCTTGACCCGAACGTTCACGGGCTTCGTCACGTGCGACGTGACGCCGTTCCAACGCCTACGGCTGACTTTTGCCCGCACGACGGACAACCGTCCAACGGGGCTCGGCAATAACACCGTCGGGCTGCAATGGACCGCGGTGTTCGGCCGGCACGTCCACGGCTTCCGCGACCGATGAGGCTCCTGCTCGCCGCCGCGCTCCTACTCCTCCCGGCCTCGCCCGCCGAGGCCGCCAAGCTCCGCGTCGTCGCCACGATCCCCGAGCTCGTCGACATCGTCTCGCGCGTCGGCGCCGGCTTAGTGACCGTGGACGGCTTGGCGCGCGGCAAGGAGGACATCCATCAGGTGGTCATGAAGCCGAGCTTCGTCACGAAGCTCAACCGCGCCGACGCGCTCGTCTACCTCGGACTCACCGTGGAGCACGCCTTCCTTCCCGGCCTGCTCGACGTGGCGCAAAATCTCAAGATGCGCACCGATCCGGATACGTCCAACTGCCAGGGGACGGGCTGCATCGACTGCTCCTCCGGGGTGCATCTTCTTGATAAGCCGGCCAGCTTGAGCCGCGCCCAGGGCGACATCCACCCTCAGGGCAATCCGCATTATAATCTGAATCCCGAGAACGGCCGGGTCATCGCGCGGAACATCGCCGCGGGGCTGACCCGCCTCGACCCGGCCCGCGCCGCGGACTACGAGCGCAACTTGAAGGCGTATCTAACCGAGCTCGAGGCCAAGATCGCCGAGTGGAAGGTGCTGGCGGCGCCGCTGAAAGGGGTCAAGGCGATCTCCTACCACCGGGACATCCCCTACCTTGGCGCGTTCACAGGCATCGAGTTCGTGGACACGATCGAGCTCAAGCCCGGCATCGCGCCGACGCCGACGCATCTGGCCGAGCTCGTCAGGAAGATGAAGGAGCAGAAGGTCTCGCTCATCGTGCGCGAGCAGCAGTACGACGCCAAGACCCCCGCCTGGCTCGCCGAGCAGACCGGCGCCAAGGTCGCCGTCATCGGCACGATGGCCAACTCCCTGCCGGGCACGGAGACCTTCATCAAGCTCTCCGAGACCAACCTCACGAATCTCCTCAAGGCCGCCGCCAGATGAAGGCCTCCGCCGTCGAGCCCCTGATCCGCTTCAAGAACGCCTCGCTCGGCTACGGCAAGACTCCCATCCTGACGAAGGTGGACCTCGACATCCTGCCGGGCTCATTCTGGGGCATCCTCGGCCACAACGGCTCCGGCAAGACCACCATCCTCAAGACCATGCTCGGGCTCATCCCGCGCCTTCGCGGTGATCTCAGCGGGAGCGGCCGAAGATTCGGGTACGTGCCGCAGAAAGAGCGGCTGGATCCGCTTTATCCGCTGTCGGCCCGCGCCGTGACGGCGATGGGGACCTACCGCAAGCTCGATCTTCTTGAGCGCCTGCGCGGCGCCGGCCACGACGACATCGTCAGCCGCTGCCTGGCCGACTGCGGCGCGACCTCTCTGGCTGAGCGTCGCCTGAGCGACCTGTCGGGTGGCCAGAAGCAGCGCGTGCTCATCGCCCGCGCGCTCGCCGCCGAACCGGAGATCCTCGTGCTCGACGAACCCCTGGCCGGCATCGACATCACGACCCAGCAGTCCCTGCTCACGCTCCTCAAGGATTTGAAGGAACGGCACAAGCTCACCATCCTCATGGTCAGCCACCGCGTCAGCGCCGAAAAGGGCCTGTTCACCGATGTCGCCTGGGTCGACGAGGGCCGCGTGACGACGGGCCCGTCCAAAGAGATGTTCGCCTCCGGGAAGATCAGCGAGGTCTTCAGGTCCGAGCTATGACCTTGCTCCTCGAGATGCTGAAGCCCGACTTCCTGCTTCACCACGCGCTGTGGGGCAGCGTCGTCGTCGGCTTCGTCTGCCCGCTCGTCGGCGTCTACCTTGTCCTGAGACGGCTCGTGTTCTGGGGCGTGGCCCTCCCCCAGGTCTCCGCGTCCGGCATCGCCTTCGCCTTCATGCTTCAGGGCCTCGGCATGAACTTCCTGGCCGGCAACGAGAGCCAAGAACGGCATCTGGCCATCGTCGGCGCGCTCGTCTTCACCGTGGGCACGATCCTGGCCCTGGCCTGGCGCGAACGCCGCGGGGCCGGCCTGTCCGAGGGCCGCATCGGCGCCTTATACGCCCTCGCCTGGGCCGCGTCGATCCTCTTCGTGGCCTTCAACGCCGCCGGCGAGACCGAGATGCTCGGCCTGCTCAAGGGCGAGATCGTCTCGATCTCCGAGTCGGACTTCCACGCGATGCTGAATATCTTCGGCGTGCTCGCCGCCTGCATGCTCCTCTTCCAGCGAGAGTTCACCTTTATTTCCTACGACCGGGATATGGCCGTGACCTTGGGGCGCAACGTCCTCGCCTGGGACCTCCTGCTGTATCTGATCATCGGCGTGGCCATCTCGCTGGGCGTGATGACGGTCGGGCCGCTGGTGATCTTCGGCTTTCTCGTCATCCCCCCGCTCGCCGCCCTGCCTTGGGCCCGAGGCATGACGTCCTTCTCGATGCTGGCCTCGGCGTTCGGGGGCTTGAGCGCCTTCGCGGGATTCTATATCTCATACACATACGATCTGCCTCTCGGGCCGGTCGTCATCTGCATCGCTTGCGGCGTCTACGCCTTCTCCACGGCCGCGCGGTTAATCGCGCCTAAAACCTTATGATCATCCTCGGCGTCATCCTCGTGCTGTCCATCGCGGCCACGGTCGCCGGCGGCGCCGCCCCCGTCGTGGATAGGGTCGTGGCACGGGCCGGGCTCTGGCGCGTTCAGGCGTTCCGCTCAGGCATCCTCATCGCCGTCGCCTTCGGCGACGTCCTGCCGGAGGCCTGGAGCATGGCCCCGGGCTACGCGGGCTGGGGCGCGCTGGCGGCCTTCGTGTTCTGCTACGCGGCGGAGAACATCGCCCCGCTCGATCCCTGCCATGAGGCCTCCGAGGATTGCCACGCCCATCCGCTGGGCAAGGCCGCGGTCGCCGGCCTGTTCCTGCATTCGTTCTTCGACGGCGTGAACCTCGGCGCGTCCGCCTATGCCGGCACGCCGGTCCTCATCGCCGTCGGCGCGGCCACCATCCTGCACAAGCTCGCGGACGGCTTCACGATCTCGACCATGATGGGCGGCGGCTCCGCCGGCCTGCGCCGAGCGGCCCTCGCCGTGGTGGCACTCGCCACGCCCATCGGCGCCCTGTCGAGCAGCATCGTCGCCGCGCGCCTCGAGCCCTGGGCGTTCGCTCTCCTGCTCGCCTTCGCGGGCGGCTCCTTCATCTACGTCGCCGCCGCCGAGGTCCTCCCCCGCCTGCATCACCGCGAGCAGGGCGGCCTCTCATCCCTGGCCAGCTTCAGCGCCGGCCTGGCCGCGATGCTCCTCATGCGCCGGCTGATCTAAGGGGTCAGGCCTTCTGATCTTGCGATTCCTCCGACGAATCGCAAGATCAGAAGGCCTGACCCCATTTCAAATGTCGTAAAATCGGCCCAGTATGGCGATTCTCGCTTGGCTCGTCTGCGCGGCCTTGAGCGCTTCAGCCCAACACACCGCCTACCCCGTGCGCCCCGTCTGGGCGACGCTCCGCGTCGAGCCCGACCGCGTCGTCGTCGACATCCGGGCGGATTCGATCGTCTGGATCGAGGAGGTCGCCGGCCTCCACCCGATGCCGCCGCGCGATTGGCCCGCGGAGACGCTCGCGCGCGTCGAGAGTTACACCAACGCACATTTCCGTCTGGCCTCGGACGGCAAGCCGCTCATCGGCAAGCTGGCCGAGGCCCGCTACCGCCAGTTCCCATGGCAGGTCAACGAGGAAGGCACCTTTTTCCTCCGGCTCGTTTACCCTCCCGCGAGCGCGTCTTCCATAACAGGCACGGCGGACTTCTACTCGGACTACCGCAAGGAGGTTGAGAGCGAGGTCAAGGTCCGCCCGATCCCCTACCACGACGGCTATCGGACCTTCCTGAGCATTCCGGGCCGCCGCCGTCTGAATTTCACCCTCACGACCGAGGCCCCCTCCTTCACCGCCTCCGCCGATGAGGCGCGCCGCACCCCGTTCGCGATGGCGCTGGAGAGCCTCACGCGCGGAGCGCAAGCCGCGTTCGGCGCGGCCGCAGGGTTCCCGGCCCTGCTCGCGATCGCGCTGTGCCTCGGAGCCAAGCCCCCGAACCGCTCGGCCATCGCGATGCTGCTCGCGTCGGCCGCGGCGGGATTCGCGCTGGGCGAATTCTTCAATGCCCCGGCCTGGGCGATCTGGGCCGCGACCCTCGGAGCGTCTCTCATGGTCGGGCGTCGTCACGGTTCCGGATTCATGAGCCTCCTGGCCGGCGCCGCCCTCGGCCTCGCCTGGTGCGGCGCCGCCGCACCGCTTCTCCCCCATGCCGCGTTCGCGCGCCCGTCCGCCCTCGCCGGCGCGCTGTTCATGGGCGCCGCGCTCCTGGCTGTCGTCTGGACCGGCGTCCGCGCCGAATACCGGCGTCTCGCCGATGTCTCCGAATCGCGCGTCGACGAGCTGTTCGCCCGGCGCGCGCGCCTGACCGCCACGGCCCTGGCCATGGTCGGAGCCTACGGTCTTTGGCAGTCCCTGCAGAGGTGAACGAGTGAACGCCATCCGGTTTCAGAAGGTCTCGAAGATCTACCGCCGCTCGCATCTCGGGCGCGTGACCGAAACGCCCGGCCTCATCGAGCTCGACCTCGATATCCCCAAGGGCGAGGTGTTCGGCCTCCTCGGCCTCAACGGCTCGGGCAAGACCACCGCGATCAAGCTCCTGATGGGCCTCCACCACCCCACGAAAGGCGAGGTCGAGACCTTGGGCCGCCGCGCCCCCGACGTCGAAGTGCTCGCGCGCATCGGCTACGCGCCCGAAGCGGCCTACCTCAACAAGACCTTGACGGGCCGGGAGAGCCTGCGCCTGTTCGCCTCCCTGTCGCGCATACCCGCCGCGGAGGTCGAGCGCCGGGTCGGGGAGATGCTCGAGAAGGTCGGCCTCGACAAGGCGATGGACAAGCGCCTGTCCGAGTACTCGAAGGGCATGCTCCAGCGCGCGAGCCTGGCGCAGGCGCTCGTCCATGACCCCGAGCTCGTCATCCTCGACGAGCCCGTGACCGGCCTCGACCCGCTCGCGATCAAGGAGGTCCGCCTGCTGATCCTGTGGCTCAAGTCCAAGGGCAAGACCGTGCTTTTCTCCTCGCACGATATCTCCGAGGTCGAGCGCGTCTGCGACCGCATCGGCATCCTCAGCGGCGGGCGCCTCGTGAAGGTCATGAAGCAGGACGAATGGCGGGGCAAGACCGACGCCCTCGAAAGCGCCTTCGCGGCCGCCGTCGTACGGACCGACGGGGTCGGCCCGATCCACATGGAATAATTATGCAGACCATCTCCGCCGTCTTCGCGTATACGTTCAAGGAGCACGTTCGCCATAAGGCCTGGCTCTCCGCCGCGCTGTTCGGCCTCGTATTGCTCGGGGGCGCGCTCATCGTCTCGGCGCTGGGCGCCGACGAGCGCGAGCGCCTCATGCTCGACCTCGGCCTGGCCGCGATCGAAGCCATCGCGCTCATCTCGGTCGTCTTCCTGACCGTCAACCTGATCCTGGCCGAGATCGAGTCCCGCGCCATCTTCCTCATCCTCAGCCACCCCGTGCGCCGCGCCGACTACCTGCTCGGCCGCTTCCTCGGCACCGTCGCATCGGTGGCGCTCGGCATGGCCGCCATGGCCCTCATGCACACGCTCCTGCTGAGCCTCTACGGCTGGTGGGAGCCGGGCCGCTACCTCGCCGCCCTGGCCTGCATGCTCGGCAAGACCGCGGTGATGGGCGCGCTCTCGCTGCTGCTGTCGCTCGCGCTGACCTCCGAGGCCGCGGCGATGGCGTTCGCGGTGTTCCTCTGGATGCTGGGCCACTTCTCGTCGGAGATGCGCTTTCTCGCGGACCGCTCCGGCAGCGCCCTGTTGAAGACGACGCTCATCGCGTTCTCCCACGCGGCTCCGGATTTCGCGCACTTCAATTATCGGGACTTCTGGCACGCGCCCTCGCCGCCCGACGCCTGGCTCGCGTGGGCGGGCGTTTACGCGCTCGCCTACACGGCCGCATGCCTGGCGCTCTCGGTGCAGCTGTTCGAGCAGAAAGAGTTCTAGATGAGATACCGTTGGCTCGCCGTCTCCGCCGGCTTGCTCGCCCTGGCGCTGTTCGCCGGGTCGCGCATGCGCCGCCTCTATGAGCCGCGTGTCCCGCATCTGTCCGAGCTGAAGCCCGGGCCGTTCGCCTTCCAGGACGCCGCGCTCGCCGTCGCCGGCTTCCGCGCCCCCGCGGCGGACCTCGCCTGGATCCAGCTCCTGCAATACACGGCGGGCGGCTTGCCCGAGCTGCCCGACCGGCCGGGGCATGCGTACGAGCATCTCGCAGGATTAAGCCTGCGCGTCACGCGCCTCGATCCCTCGTTTCACCGTGCCGTCCTCTTCGCCTCCGGCATCCTCGCCTGGCTGCACGGCATCGAGCGCCCCGATGAGGCCGCGGACCTGCTCAATGAAGGCATGCGCCGCTCCCCTGAGCAGACGCTCTACCCGCTCTACCTCGCCGCGATCGCCTACAAAAAACAGGGCGACACGGACCGCATGGTCGCCCTGCTCGAATCCAGCTTCGACCTGGCCGAGACCCCGAGCACGATGAAGGCCATCCTCGCCAACCTGCGCCAATCGCGCGGCGAGCACCGCCAGGCCCTGGAGCTGTGGGCTCGCATCCTCGACAGCGACCGCGACCATTCCGAGCACGCCCGCGCGAAGATCAAGATCGCCGAGCTGAAGCTCCTGCTCGCTCACCCACCGAAGGGTAAACGTTAACGCCGGGCAAAGTTATCCCCAGCGTTTCCAACGTTGAAAGTGTTGGGGATAACTAACGCGTCGCTGCAGGTAGGGTGACGTGGACAGCGCTCAGTAAAATGAAACGGTGTGGGACACGAGGCGGCCCTCGACGTAGGTGAACTTGCCGCTGAAGAAGCGCTCCTGCTCGAGCCACGGAAGGAATATCCGGTCCCCCTCCCACAACGGGAGATCCGCGAGGCGCTCGTCCGAGACCCACTCGAGGTCGCCTTCCGCGCACACGCCAACCTCGCCTGAGAACTTCGTCGCCGTATAGAGGAACACCAGCCAGTCCTCCCCCGGCTTGAACGCGGGAAAGGTGAGCACGCCGCGTAAACGCGGCGAAATAATCGTCAGGCCCGATTCTTCGCGAAGCTCGCGGATCACGCATTCCTCCGGCGACTCGCCGGCATCCAGCTTTCCACCGAGGCCGTTCCATTTGCCACGATGCACATCCCCAGGCTTCTTGTTGCGATACATCATCAAGGTCTTTCCCGCGGAGCGGACGTAGCACAGAGTCGCCGCTATCGTTTTCATTTCGCGAGCGCCTTCATGACCGAAAACATCATGTCAAAATCGTCATCGTTAAGCCGTAGCCGGTAAAACATCTGCCGTATCCGTTGCTTCTTCACCTCGGTAAACCGCGGCGAAGCCGCGAGCTTGGGATGAACATAAGCCCACAGGGCCGACATGCGGTCCAACGAGGCCGTTGGAGCTTTTTCAGCGAGTTCTCGATCCGTTGCCGTTAAAGAAAACAGCGCCACCGCGACCGCCTGCCCCAGATTGAGGCTTACCCCGTTTTCAGACGGTATCCTCGCCAGATACGGGCACAACGCCGTCTCCGCCCGCGAGAGCCCCTTCGACTCCCGCCCGAACACGAGCGCGATCCGCCCTTTCCGGTTCAAGGTCGCGGGCACGTTGGGAAGCGTGAACTCGTCCTGACGCAGCGCCGTCGGCCGCCGCGAGAACGCGATCGCCGTCTCGCAGCCGCGCAGCGCGCCGGCAAGCTCCTTCTCGAACCGCACCCCGTCGAGTATCTCCGGCGCGCAGACTCCGGTGACGCGCGCCTCCGCGGGCAAGGCCTTCCAGGATGAGCCCGCCACCACGAGGTCCGTGACCCCGAACGCCCTCATCGCGCGGGCGACGAAGCCCACGTTCAGCGGATTCTCCGGCTCGACCAGCACGACGCGCAAGCCCATGGAGACGATGATATCATCTCCCGGCGTAAGGGCGCCCTTCCCTCGAGGGAAGAGCGCCCCACGCGCCCGGATACGACCCCGGAGTCCTTCCCTTGATCTATCCTCGATGATAATCACTCGTTCCGGGACGAGTGATCATCTATTGCCGTAGATCAGCGTGCCGACGCCGACTTTTCGGACACTGTCCTAATCTTCGTCGCCGCCGTGGGGCCCGCCGCCCATCTTGCCGGGCCCCATCTTCCCCGGGCCCATCTTGCCGCCGCCCTTTCCGCCCATGCGCCCCTTCATCGCGAGCAGCATCTTCGCGCGCTGGGTCGGGGTGAGGATCGCGCTCAGCGCGGCCTCGAACTTATCCTCCTCGGCGCGCAGAGCCTTGCGCCCGGCAAGGAGCTTGTCGAGCGTCGCCGAGAGGTCTTTCTCGGAGGCCTTATCCTCGAGCTGATCCGAGAGCTTGCGCATCCCCGCCTGCAGGTCCGAGTGAACGGCGGCGTCCGCGTCCCTTCGCGCCCGCTTCGCGGCCTTCAGCTTGGCCTCCTGCTCCTCGGAGATGTCGAACTTCTCGCGCATGCGCTCCATGAAGGCTTCCTTGCCGCCTTTCTCGCCGCCCGCCTCCCCCTTGCCTTCCGCACGCAGCATCGCCGGCAGCATCAAAGCGCCCGCAAGCAGGCCCGCCGCCGTTACCGTCGAAATGATCCGCTTCATCGGCACTACCTCCCGGGCTCTTGGCCCTCGAAAATTAGACGACGCCGGAGCGCCAAAAGTGTCGCGGGCTCAGCCGTCGTTTCGGCCGGCCCAGGTCCAGGCGGTCAGGGCGGTTCCGATCACGTACATCCAGAGCGTGTCGGAGATGACGTACGAGTAGCCCATCAGCACGACGCCCTGGATCATCACCCGCGTCTTGTCCATCTTCTTGCCGTACGAGTAGGCGATGTAGCCGATGCCGGAGAACAGCAGGTTGCCGATGATGTTGACGGCGGAGAACGAGGGCATCCCAAAGGGCATCGGGGAGGACTGTAACTCTTTTAGGCCCGAAAAACGAAGGAGCCGGCGGTCGCGATGACCGCCGGCTCCTCCTTCGATACGATCGGAGCGACGCTACTGGTTGTAGCGATCCGCGGAATACTTCTTCAGGGCTTCGGCCTCCTTGGGGCTGAGGCCCTTCTGCCAGATGTGCTCGTCCTGGGTCAGGAGCAGGTCGACGCGAGCCTTCCACTTCTTCTCCATCTCCGGGCTCTTGAGCTTGGCCGCCTTGACGATCGCCGGGAGGAACTTCTCATAGAAGTGCTTGGCGACCTCGTACATGCCGTGCCAGTGCGTGTAGTCCGGGCCCATCATGCTCGCGCCGTGGCGCGCGCGCCGGCCCTCATGATGCCAGAGCTCATAATAGACCCACTGAACCTCGTGCTCGAAGGGCGCCTTCTGCTGGAGCACCCCGTCCTTGATCAGCTCGTCCATGATCGCCTTGGACGGTTTGGCGAACTTGTCGTTGTAGAGGTTCACCAGGCCGTCATACTGCGCGTAGAAGCCGTCGACGAAGCTGTCGCCGTGGCAATTGACACAGGCCGCCTTCATCTTGCCGCGCCGCTGGTCCCAGCTGAGGATGCTCGCCACCTTGCGCGTCACCTTTTTGTTCACGAGGGCGTCGCCTTCGCGAACCTTCTCGATGGTCTCGACGCTGTCGCCCACCTTGGGCAGAGCGCGAGGCTCAGGGTAGTCTTCCTTAAAGCCGTCCGCGAAGATGACCAGGTTGAGCTTGGTGCTGATGGCGGGACGCAAGGTCCAGCTGATGCGCTCGCCCACGTCGTGGCTGTTGCCTTCGACCTTGCCGTCCTTGGACATGTGCCCGGACATGTGGCAGGTGGCGCAGGTCGGCGCCACCGAGTAGTCCTTGCCGAGGATCCACGAGTCCTTGTCGAGCGCCATCTTATCGCGGTTGGCGTTGAAGGCGATGCCGTGCTTGGACTCGTTGTAGATCTCGATCTGGGGATGGTCGGGGCCCATGTGGCACTTGCCGCAGTTCTCCGGCGAGCGCGCGGTCTTCGCTTCAAAAGAATGTCGGGAATGACAGGCGTTACATGAACCGCGCGAACCGTCGGGATTGATTCGCCCGATCCCGCTGTTGGGCCAGGTCTCGGGATCGAGGACCGGCTTGCCTTCCGGGCCCACGCGCAGGAGCTCGCCCTTGGCGTCCTTCTTGAACTTGACGACGCCGCCGTGGCACTGCAGGCAGCCGTTGACGGCATCGGCGTTGTTGCCCGGCATGCCCGCGGCCTTCTCGGCCAGGACGTTGTCGAGGCTGGCGAGGATCTCTCCGGCCAGGGCGTGATGGCTGCGGGAGAACTCCTCGTTCTCCTTCGCATGGCACTTCGCGCAATCCTTGGGCGTGACGATCATGGAGACACGCTCGCCGTGGTGGACCCACGAGCCGATCTTATCCTTGTCGGCGCCGTGGCAGGCCAGGCAGTCGACGCCCGCCGTGGAATGCTTGGAGCGGTCCCACTCCATGACGAGGGCCGCCGAGTGCTTGCGGTGGCAGTCGGCGCAGCTCTCGGCCGCGCGCGCGATGCCGGGAAGGAGAGCGACGACGGCGGTGAGAAGAATCGAGATCAGGTTATGTCTCATGTCTATCCCTCGAGAAAGGTCAATTTCGGATTCCAATGTCCGAATAAATGTTGCAACAATAAGAATCGGGCGTCAAACATCTTTAATGCCGTGAATGAGAATCCAGCGGTCTCGCCGCCTAAGCAGCGACGGCGGCTGCGGCGGCCATGCGCGAATGCGCGGGAGCGGACTGCGGGGCGGTCAGGCGTCCCCAGCAATCGGCGCCCTCGGTGGCCACGATGACCGCGGCCTGGGCCATGTCGGCCTCGCGCTTGGCGAGGCTCTTCTGCACGACGCCCTTGAGGTCGTCGATGTCGTACAGGTAGACGCCCTCGGCCTTGGCGACCTCGGGAGCCACGTTGCGCGGCATCGCGATGTCGATGATGAACAATGACCGGCCGCCGCGGCGGCGGGACAGGGCGAGCGCTGCGTCCCCGTCCAGCAGGTAGCGGTCCGCGCCCGTCGAAAAGACCGCGATATCCGCCTGGTCCAGCCGGTCGAAACCTTCCGCGAGAGTGACGGGCTCGCCGCCGAGGTCGGCGGCGAGGGCCTGGGCTTTGTCCAGGCTGCGGTTGCTGATATACAGCTTGCCCGCGCCTTTCGATCGCAGGTGCCGCACCGAGGAGGCGGCCATGGTCCCTGCTCCGAAGACCACCACCACTCGCTCCTTAAGATCGGAGAAGATGCTGCGCGCCATCACGGCGGCCGCGCCGCCGATCGAGGCGATGCCGCCGACGATGCGCGTCTCGTTGCGGACCTTCTTGCCCACCATCAGCGCGCGCTGGAAGGACAGGTGGCCGAAGCGGTTGACCGTCTTCTCGTTGCAGGCGCCCTGATAGGCGGCCTTGCACTGGCCGAGGATCTCGGTCTCGCCCAATATCCAGGAGTCCAGGCCCGCGGCGACGCGGAAGAGATGGCCGACGGCCTCGGAGCCGCGGTGGATGAAAATGGACGCGCTGATGTCGGTGCCCGCGCGGAGGTTGAGCCACGCGACGATGGCCTGCTCGCCGTCCTTGTCGGGCTGGCAGTAGATCTCGAAGCGGCTGCAGGTGGAGAGGACGACGATCCCTTCCTGGCCGGTGGCGTCCTTGATGATGGTATTGATGCGCCCCGCTTCGTCCGGCTTCGGGGAGATCGCCTCGCGGATCTCGACGGGGGCCGTCGAGTGATTCAGTCCGACAACCAACCAGTCGTTCATCATCGTGAATGATTACATGGCAACAAAATGACCATGCAATCGTC